>NZ_MUFF01000037.1:0-20221 GCF_001996105.1 Salinivibrio sp. IB643 | reverse complement strand
GGGTATTACAGCCAACTTAGGCCACATCAGCATAATAGCGGTATGAGTCCGAACGTGGCAGAGGAAAAATACTGGATTAACTATAAACTGGTGGCCAGTTTTTCTTGACCACTACACACCGTCGGCGCGCGTTATCTGTTGTGCCATTGCTCGCTAGCACGACACCCATCGTCACGCCGCTCGACGACCTCCGAATTTTTTCTTTGTGCGGAAAGTGATTATGAAAAAATTGCGTCACCTCTCTATCAGCCAACGAATCAGCCTAACGGCCTCTGCAATCGTGTTAGTCGGTCTGGGTTTGGTCAGCACCATCTCTCTTTCAACTCTGAATACCAGTCAATCAGCAATGTCATCTCAGGTGACAGAGAACGTGAAGCGGGATCAGGTGATAAAAATGCAGAACCGGGCAACGGCACTCAGTGAAGAGATTCATGCCTACATCGCTTCTCCGCTCGATACGGTGCGAACCATTGCTCAGATATATACGTCAGAAGCGGAAAAGAATAAGTCATCACGGATCCTCGATCGTGATGATATTCCTAGGATCATGTATTCGATTTTGAAACGTCAGCCTGAGTGGCACAACATCTATACCGAGTGGCAAAAAAACGTCTTAGGGGCCGATGCCTTTTATTATGGCGACCCAACCAGTGCAGCGGATGGACGCTATGTACCGTCTGTATCGGTGGATGAGAACGGAGAAATGCGTCTTCAAGCCGCTCAAAACTTTTCAGAATCCAACCCTTGGTATCAGTGCCCGGTGAACACACAAAAAGATTGTATTACTGATCCAAGAACGGCTCAGATTAATGGTAAGACGCAAACGGTGTTCGATGTGACAACTCCCGTTTTTCGCTTTGATAAAACGGTTGCTATGGTGGGAAGTACGCTCAAGACCTCGCAAATCCAATCACTCTTAGCCAAACGTGCCGATAATGACGGGGAACTATTTGTTATCAGTCAAGATGGTCGGATTGTGGCTAGTACCGATCAGCACGTTCAACATGGCGCTGCGGTATCAGGACTTTCCTCTCCTGCTTACCAACCACTTTCTAACCTTCTAAGCCAGAACACAACAAACCAATTCAAGCAAACCGATTCGCACTTTTACGTATCGCAACCCATTGAGTTTGGCAATATGACCAAGACCTGGTCGGTGATGATTGTGACCCCTATATCTGCTGCTATGGCACCGGTGACGCAACTCAATCAAATGATGACCGAGGCCGAGACGCATATCCAAAACACCATCTATCTGGTAAGTGGTATCGTGCTGATTTTGGCGTTTATCATCATTCAAGTCGTCATCAAACGCCAATTGGCGCCGTTAACCAGTGTTGATCACTCCATTCAGGCGATTGCGCAAGGCGGTGGGGATTTAACTCAGCGTTTATCCGTCACGGGTAAAACCGAGATTGATAGTATCAAACAGTCAGTCAATCAGATGCTGGATGCGCTACAGTCGATGGTTGGCCAAATTCAGCAAGCAGGTGGACGCTTATCGGATACTTCAACGACGGCTAACCATGCGATCACCGATGCTCACCAAGCGCTATCTGAAAATACGGAGACCTTGCATCAAGCGGCGACGGCCATGGAACAACTAACAGCAACGTCCAAAGATGTGGCAACCAACTCTGAAGCCTCCAAAGAGAAAAATGCCGCGGTGGTGTCGTCACTGAATCAATGTATGGATAATGTGACCAACAACGTAGCGCGCAATCAAACAGCGAACAATGATCTACAAAAAGCCAACAGTTTTGTCAGCGAAGTCAAAGCCAGTGGTAGCGATATTGCCGCACTACTCGATGATATTCGTGGCATTTCGGATCAAACGAACTTATTGGCGCTCAATGCCGCGATTGAGTCTGCACGCGCCGGTGAAGCTGGCCGAGGATTTGCGGTGGTCGCTGACGAGGTACGCGCGTTAGCCCAGCATTCACAAAAGTCTGTCGATCAAATCGTATCGACGCTTGAAACATTTAACCAACTGTTAACGGATATTGAAGCGGTTATCCAGCAAGGTGAACACGGTGCCGCAGAGGGTTATCAAGCGAGTGTCTCCGTGCAGCAGACCTTAAACGAGATTGTTGATTTGGTACACCAGCTCGGCGATATCAATTATCAAACCGCAGGCGCAGCCGAGGAGCAAAGTGCCGTTTCGCAGCAAGTGGCCGAAAATATCCAAGCCCTTTCACAACGTATAGAGCAAACCTTATCGCTCAGTGAGCAAGCACAAGGCGCAAACCATACGCTGAACCAAGAAGCCACCACCATCCGTCAGCTGGTCGAGACGTTCAAAGTCTAATTCGGCGCTCTCTCTTGATCGTAAAAAGGGCACCATTTGCAGGTGCCCTTTTTATTTGCTGTCTAGAATCGCTATGTGATGAAACGTCACCGCAAAGCTCGATTACTGCCGATCTAACTGTGCTTTCATCGCGTCACGAAAGACTTGATCAGCGTCAGTAATACCCAATTGTTCGGCGTCACGTAATAAGCCCATGGCTTTGTCGACATCGTTATCTGCAACCGCGATTCGAATAGCCTGATGATAAAAATTCACGCTTTCTTTTTGCGGACGTACAGTAGCGGAGAGCGCTGGCAGGACGATAGACTGATCGCTGGTACGTGCTCCCAAGGCGGTTGCCTCGATTGAAAGCTTCCCGTTTAAAGCGCGCGGAACTTGAATGTCCCCCACTTCGGGTAAGTAGTTACCTCTTCCCTCTGCGTCCAATTTCGCTGGGTGGCTGACCGCCACCGTTTCATTAAGTTTGTCTTTATCAGTAAAAATAACCAAAAAGAGCGCACTGTCATCTACTTGTGGGTGAACTTTAATATTACCTTGCAAACGGTTTCCATCGGCTAGACGGGGCTTTAGATAAACCAAACCTTGATCATCAAGCTCCGCGCGACTATCGCCAGACTGGTTAATCACTTTAGCACTTGGGACAAAAACACTATCGTTTATTTCTGCCTCGATATTGATATCCAATCCATTTTTTACCATCGGTAATTCAAAAATAACGCCAGGGCTATCTATGCTATGGATATCGAGGACTTGTGTCTGTGTGGTGACCGCTACTTTGATCTCTTTATCCATCTCTAGCGGTAGTTTTTTCGCTTTCTCAATCTGCGTCACTGCCTCTCCCTTAGGTGCAATCTGATATTGGTTATCAACGATCGTCGAGCACCCATTAAGCAGTAATAATCCAGAGATAAATAACACTTTTTTGTTCATATAAAACACCTAAAAAAATAGCCGACAATTGTCGGCTATGAAAAAAGACAGTTTAAAAAAGGCTTACCACCAAGCTTCAACCTGTACGCCAGCTACAAGCTCATTATCTTCACCTGAACCAAAAGCGTCATCGTTTTCAAGGTCAGAGATATAGGATCCATATACGCGGATTTCAGGACGTGCCCAGAAGCTGTCACCCATTGCCCATGCTTGCGCAATGGTCAATTTAGAGTTACCAAAGTCTTCGACCGCGTTACCGTCATCATTGATTTTCTCACCCGCATTATAGCCAGCTTCGAATACAGTACGCATGGTATCATTCCATTTGTACATCGGACGGACGACGACAGAGAATTGATCAATATCGAGTGTAGAGGCGCCGATATCAGAACCAGCTAAGTAAGCGAGTTGATGGCCCATTTCCCAAGACTCACCTAGATTCATTACCCCCCAGTTAATCAGACGATAGCCTGTCGCGTCATTTTGATCACCTGAGCGGTCATAGTAAGTACCAGCCCCCCAGAAGTTAGCCGCTTGAACGCCATAACCATTGGTGCCGTACTGAAGAATAGTTTGATTAAAGCCATTATCCATGCCCTGGTGAATAATACCGGTAACCAATAGACCATCGTCTCCTTGAAGATCTTGATCGGCTTTTTCAACGCCAAAGTTATAAGCTGCCGCCAGTTCTAACTTAGCATCTGACCATAAATCGATATCGGCTAGGCGAATATCGGCAATATAACCATTAACATCTTCCGATGTAGATTCTTTACCAATCACTTTCCAAGTAGGTGCGGYAGACGTGTTGTCATCTGCATCTGTCCAACCATATTTATCTTTATCAGAAGTAATAGTCTGAGAGCCATTATCTTGAATCAATGCTAAAGACAATTTCTGGTCGCCAACAGATAGATTCTCAATACCACCACCGGTGCCGGAGGTATTCAAGAAGTAGAAATCGGTGATGTGGATATCTTTACGTTGATAATAAGTTTTACCCGCCCAAAGCGTCGCGTCTTTATCAGCCAACACGCCTTTTGCTTTTACGGCAAACTGAGCGACGTTGAAATCACTATCTTCCCAGCCACTTTCACCAGGCGCGCCCGACGCAATCATTGATTCAACTCGCCAAGTTTGTTCACCGGTTTTTAGCTCTTCCGAAAACCCAAACTCCGAGTAGTTGTCATTTTCGTTACCGAGGCGACCAATACCATTTTTATTGATAGCCAAATCACCGCTACCGGAGGCACTAATTCCAGTCCCTGCTCGCATGTAACCATTAAAATCGACAGCGAATGCTGAGGTGGCAGTGATAGCAGTCGCGACAGCTGCGGCAATTAAACTTACTTTTCTCATACCTTACTCCATAATGGGCCTTTTTTACGTGTCTCTTCACACCGGCAGTGGGTAGTGGAAAAAGACAATGTGTCCAAGGCTTAGCTTTCTTCGTTATCCTGGAATTATCCTATCCCTGAGCGGTCATTTTTGCGTCATCCGGCCGTGCGATTTCAGGGGGAGGAGGAGAAAGGAGGAGTGAGAGACAATTATCTAAACTTGTCGAGCTGGGTCACTGAACGAGGGCGTAATTGGTAATTATTTTTCGCTAAACAGGCCTACAAAACGTCGACATGATCACTATTAATAGATTTATTCTTAAAGGTATGAAACTTAATTACATACTGGGCAATCATCATAAATGTGACATCAGATTGAATTGTTTATGATTAAAAGCTCTAATGGCAACGAGTCTAATTTAATGGTGTTATTTATGTCGATTTGTTTTCCTGCTCCTTATTCATTAGGGGCTCAGTTATACGACTCAGGTTGTCGATTTACTTTGTACGCACCAGACCAGGACTGCGTGCATTTATTGTTGTGGCATCAAGGGCACCAACCTCAGCGGCTCGCCATGCGCGAATACAAGCGTGGTTATTGGACAAAAGAGGTCGCTGATGTGGTTGCAGGGCAAGATTACAGTTTTGAAATCTCACATAATGGCCAAACATGGTGCGTGGCCGATCCGTATGCGCAAGCGGTGATTGGCCCTTTAAGCTATCAGCCTCCTTATACACCATCGCAAAGTACATTACTGGCGCGCTGTCAAGTTGTAGATCATGCGCCATTTGATTGGCAAGGCGTGTCATCCCCTCAGCGTCCAATGTGCGACACTGTGATTTTTGAAACTCATGTTAAAGGGCTGACTCAGCAGCACCCGGATGTGGAGCCGGCGGAAAAAGGACGTTACTTGGGTTTAATTTCACCAGCGATGTTGGCGTTTTACCAAAAACATCATATTACTTGCCTGCAACTGCTTCCTATCACCGCCTGCTTACCCGAGCCGCATTTACTCAGCCAGCAAAAAACCAATTATTGGGGCTATAACCCTTATGTTTGGATGGCCCCGGATCCGCGTTATGCCGAAAAGGACGCGGTTAATGAGTTGAAAACAGCAATACGCGAGCTACATCGTCACGACATTGAGGTGATTTTAGACGTGGTATTTAATCATACCGCGGAAGGTGGCGACGGTGGACCGATACTGCATTTTAAAGCGATCGACCAAGCAATGTATCTCCAGGATAACCAACAGCTGCGCAATTATACCGGTTGTGGCAATACCCTTGATATACGCCATCCTGCTGCACTAAAACTGGTGCTCGATGCCTTGCGTATGTGGGTCACCCACTATCACGTGGATGGGTTTCGGTTCGATCTCGCCGCCACTATGGGGCGAGACGGCGAGGCTTTTCATCCACACAGTGCCTTTTTCCACGCTATTGCCCAAGATCCTATCCTTTCTACCGTCAAACTGATTGCTGAACCCTGGGATATTGGCCCCAATGGTTACCAGTTAGGCCAGTTCCCTGCAAATTGGGCCGAGTGTAACGATAAAATCCGCGATACCACCCGCAGTGTATGGCGTGGCGATCCAGGCAAGTTACAAGATTTTGCTACTCGTCTTATGGGATCGCGTGACTTTTTCAGTGCCAGCCACTGGCCCGATCATTTGCCGATTAACTATGTAACCTATCATGACGGTTTTACCCTGCAAGATATGGTCAGTTACGCCAAACGACATAACCACGCGAACGGTGAGAATAACCGAGATGGTCACGGTGACAACCGCTCTGCGAACTATGGCATCGAAGGACCGACAGACGATCCCACAATCATGGCTGTTAGGGAGCAGCAAAAGCGTAATATGATCGCGAGTATTTTGTTCTCATTGGGCACCCCGCATATTCTGACCGCGGATCTCATCAGTCACTCGCAACAAGGCAATAACAATGCTTACTGCCAAGATAACCCCACGAGTTGGCTAAACTGGCAAACGCAGGATCACGCTTGGTCAAATTGGTTTGCTACCATGATTGCGCGTCGCAATGCTATTGTGCCGCGCTTTATTGATGCATTGAGTGGCACACAGCGCCATTTAAATCAGATTGCGTGGCGCCATTCGAATGGCGATCCGATTCAAGATCACCAATGGCCAAACCTGCAAGCGCTCAGCTGTCAGATCACGCTAGGCGCGCATCACCCTGACGCGGGTCAATCAATGCTTATAGCCATTAATAGCAGCGACACCGCCCAAGCATTACGGCTACCGAGTGATCACCAATGGCGCATTGTCTGTGATACGGCGACCGATGAGACGACTGTCACTGCACCAGAAGCATTCCAACGCTTGGCAGCAAAGAGCTTCTTAGTCTGTATTGACGGTGATTGGCTTTAGCACAATATCCTCGACAGTAAAAAGGCAGCTGTTATCAGCTGCCTTTTACGTGGTTCTTAACAATCAATAGTGGGTTGAGGGTTACCCTTTCACGCCACCTGCGGTCAAACCACCCACTAACCAACGTTGTGCTAGCAAGAAGACACCGGTAATCGGTACCGCTGACAGCACGGCTGCCGCCGCGAAGTCGCCCCACAGGTAGTTTTGCGGATACAAGTACTGCTGCATCCCTACCGCCAAGGTATAAGAGTCGACATCCGATAACAGAATCGAAGCCACCGGTACCTCACCCACCGCCATAATAAACGACAGGATAAAGACTACAGCCAGAATCGGTACTGAGAGCGGAAGTAGTACCAGCCTAAAGGCTTGCCATGGGGTGGCCCCATCCAAAGCCGCAGCCTCTTCGAGGGAGCCGTCAATGCTTTCAAAGTACCCTTTAATGGTCCAGACGTGCAACGCAATCCCGCCTAAATAGGCAAAGATCAAGCCGCCATGAGTGTTGAGCCCTAAAAATGGAATGTACTGACCTAATTTATCAAACAAGGCGTAGATAGCCACCAATGCCAGCACTGCCGGGAACATTTGGAAGATCATCATTGCATCGAGGATAGTCTGCTTACCTTTAAACCGCATACGGGCAAAGGCGTATGCCGAGGTAGTAGACAGCACTACAATAAATAACGAAGTAATGCCTGCAACCTTCACCGAGTTCCATAGCCACAATAGGACGGGGAATGGTGGAGGAGTGACTGTGCCATCCGGGTTAGTCACCGAGAAACCTAGAGCTAACTTCCAGTGCTCCAGTGACGGATTTTTCGGGATCAAACTCCCCGTAGCAAAATTACCCTCACGGAAGGAAATCGCAATAATCATTAACAGCGGGAATAAAATCAGCGCCAAAAATAAGCACAGACCAATATGGGTTGCCCAAACGCGATATTTTAAGGATTTACCTTGTACCATTGCCATATTAAATATCCTTACTGCGTGTTTTTATGTGCAAAGCGCAGATTCACCAGAGCTAACGCGCCAACTAAAATGAAAATCAGCGTCGCAATCGCACTCGCCAAACCAAAGTCCTGACCGCCACTGCCTTCAAACGCAATTCGGTAGGTATAACTGACCAGCAAGTCGGTATAACCGGCCGGCTCTGTGGTGCCAATGCGATTTGGACCACCTTCAGTTAACAACATAATCATCACAAAGTTATTGAAGTTAAACGCAAAGGCCGCAATCAGCAGAGGCGTTAGAGGCTTGATCATCATCGGCAATGTGATGCGGGTAAAGTTTTGGATGAAATTCGCGCCGTCAATGGCCGATGCCTCATAGAGATCATCCGGAATGGCCTTAAGCAAGCCCATACAAAGAATCATCATATAAGGAAAGCCCAGCCAAGTATTGACCGTTACCACCATGCTTCTGGCCATTACAGGGTCTGAGAACCAATTAGGACTGATCCCAAACAGAGCCTCTAATACCATGTTGATTTCACCGAAGCTTTGATTATATAAGCCGCGGAAAATCAAAATCGAAATAAATGCTGGCACTGCATAAGGCAGAATAAGGAGTAGACGATAAATAGACTTACCCTTCAACTCTTCCCACTGAACAAGACTGGCAAGAATCAAACCAATAACAAGAGAAAAAGCGACTGACAATACCGAAAAGACAATCGTCCAAATAAAGATGCCAATAAAGGGCTCTTTAATTCCATCATCCGTCCATACGCGTTCGAAATTATCGGTACCGATTTGAACAACATATCCAGGTGAAACAGTATCGCCAACAAATTCGCCGGCATCGTTTACCGCTTGGTAATAGCCCACTTCATCATTCGGCTTAAGTGTGTCACCGGTTTGGTTATTGATCAGTGTACGACCATCATCTTGCAGGCTATAAAGCGGTTGAATGGCAGCAAACTTCCTTAAACCGCTCATSCGAATGATTTGATCATCGCTGCGTTTAAGTTCGAGAGCGCTGAGTGCGTCTCGATTTTGGATCACCGCTCGTAATGTCGCTTTTTCGCCCGAGACGCTGTCGACTGGCGTTAACGCCAGTGTTTGGGCTGGAAGGGCTGCAAAGTCAAACGGTTTGGTGGCGTAGCGAGCCTCCGGCATCTCCACCACAAGACGCGTGCCTTTATCCGTTTGGTAAAGAGAAAACGGATAGCTATCACCACTTTGGAAGGTACGCTCTAGCAATACCGACTGAGCGCGTTCGAAAGATAACTGGTTGGAGGCACTATAATTGGTAAGTGAAAGCCCCACGGTGTATACCAATGGGAAAATGATGAAAAGAATCATTCCCGCGATACCTGGATAAATGTATCGGTGGGCATATGTCTTTTTACTACCAAAAATGTACAGCGCTAACGCGGTTAACACCACGGTTAACAGGGCAAAAGCAGTTTCACCACGCGAATACATTAAAACGGTGGCATAACCGTTAATAATAGCCACAGAGGCCAACAGCGCCCATTTGATGAACGCTTTTGTGCTGCTGGGCAAAGAAGAGCCTGACGTTGTCATAGCTTGAGAACCTTGGACTGACTGCATAAGGAACGCTACTCACTTAATTCTGAAGTGTGCAGGGAGGACGCATCCCCCCTGCAGATAGAGCTTATTTAACCATCTGTTTTTCTGCGTCGTTAAGAGCAGCTTCAACGCTTTGACGGTCATCAACCACGTTGATAATTGCGTTTTTGGCTGCCGCCCAGAACGCGTTCATTTGCGGAATGTTTGGCATTACCTCGCCATGCTTAGCGTTTTCCATCGTTGCCGCAATGCGCGGATCTTTAGCAAGTTCAGCTTGATAAGCATTTAACGCCACCGCACCCAGAGGCTTATCCGCATTCACGGTTGATAGGCCTTCATTGGTCAGCAAATAGTTTTCAAGAAACTCGACGGCGAGTGCCTTGTTTGGCGACGCGGTGCTAATACCGGCACTTAACACGCCAACAAAGGGCTTAGAGGCCTCACCTTGGAAAGTTGGCAAGGTAGCCACACCATAATTAATGCCTGACTTCTCAACGTTCCCCCACGACCATGGGCCATTGATGGTCATCGCTGTGTCACCCTTGTTAAACGCAGCTTCAGAAACGGAATAATCCATATCAGAAGAAATCACGCCATCTTTGACCATCTGCTTCATGAAGTTCAGTGCATCGTGAACCCCTTTATTATTGATGCCCGCATCTTTGACATCATAACCCGTTGCGGTTTGTTTAAACGCATAGCCGCCATCAGCCGCCATCAGTGGCCAAGTAAAGTAGGGTTCTTTTAAGTTCCACATGATAGCCGATTTGCCTTGCTCTTTGAGCTTGGCATCTATCGCAACCACGTCTTGCCACGTTTCTGGCGGGTTAGGGACGAGATCTTTGTTGTAGATAAGAGACAGTGACTCCACGGCCACCGGATAACCGACGTATTTGCCTTTGTATTTGACCGCATCCCAAGCAAAGTCGACCATACCGTTTTTTAAACGATCCGACGGACGGATTTCTGTCAATAAGCCTGACTCGGCATAGCCACCGAAACGGTCATGCGCCCAAAAAACGATATCTGGGCCATCACCCGTTGATGCGGTTTGCGGGAACTTGTCTTGCAGGCCATCAGGGTGAACGACGGTAACAGGGATCCCCGTGTCTTGTTCAAAACGGTCACCCACTTCGGCAAGGCCGTTATAACCTTTGTCACCATTAATCCAAATGGTCAGCTGGCCTTCTTCGATATTCGCATTTGCACCAAATGAGCCAAGTGCAATCAGGGTACCGAGGGCAACAGCGCTAAGTGATTTATTCATCTTTCTATCCTTCTTCTACTGAGGTGTAGCACGATTCCATGGAGGATGAGCTGTGTTTCAGGCTCTATCATGGGTAATTCCTCTTCATTCCTCATCATCCTGGTCTCTACGCCCTACACCTATGCGAGCGAATTCGTGATCCATATCGCTCGTCACTAATGATGCGGCTCACAAAAATAAACTGAACGTGATCAAGTTCAACTAATTAGCTCAGATTTTTGTGAAGTACGCCCTCAAATTATTTTAGGTAGGAGAAAATCCTCCTCCCCGCCTACTCCCCCTGTAATAATTGATGATAGGAGGATGCAGGGCTAGCGCAGATAAGACACACTGAGTCTCATCAAAAAAAGCATGAGTGGTATTTTCCCTAGTGTGGCTAATTAATCATCAACGAACGTTAAACAAAAGCGGTAACGCTTATAACGACCCACATTGATAACATAACCACGTATCATGCAAATTGAGCCGAATTAATGAAAAGCGATTGAGGGCGAGCGACATGGCAAGTGTCACGTTTAAAAACGTTTGTAAAGCGTATGACAACGATGTAATGATTTCTAAAAACGTTGACCTAGAGATTAAAGATGGCGAATTTGTCGTCTTTGTCGGTCCTTCTGGTTGCGGTAAATCCACCTTATTGCGCTGTGTTGCCGGGTTGGAAGATATTACGTCGGGCGACCTTTACATTGATGATCAGCGAGTAAATGATATTGAGCCATCTAAGCGTGGCGTCGGCATGGTGTTTCAATCCTATGCCCTTTATCCCCACTTAAACCTCTACGACAATATGTCATTTGGTTTAAAGCTGGCAAAAGCCAATAAGGCTGAGGTAGATAAACGCGTGCATCAAGCGGCGGAAATTTTGCAACTTGGTCACTTATTAGATAGACAACCAAAATCCCTGTCGGGCGGCCAACGTCAGCGCGTCGCCATTGGCCGTACCCTGGTGTCTCAACCACAGGTTTTTCTACTTGATGAACCCTTATCGAATCTCGATGCCGGGTTACGGGTGCAGATGCGTGCACAAATCACCAAGTTACAACGTCAGCTTGGCTGTACCATGATTTATGTCACCCACGATCAGATTGAAGCCATGACCATGGCCGATAAAATTGTGGTGCTAGATGAGGGCCGTGTCGCGCAAGTGGGCAAACCGCTTGAGCTATACCACTACCCACAAAACCGCTTTGTTGCCTCTTTTATTGGCTCACCAAAAATGAATTTCATGAGCGTATTCATCGCAGATGTTGAGCCAACTCGGGTCAAAGTGCAGCTAAGTGAGGGGGCCAGTTTCTGGATACCGGTCGATGGCAAAACCGTCACCCGCGGTGATCGTATGTCGCTAGGGATTCGCCCAGAGCACTTAATCGCCGCCAAAGACGGTGATGCCAAAATCGAAGGAGACGCGACCATCGTTGAGAAGTTGGGTAACGAGACGCAAATTTATCTCAACCTAGAAAGTGCCGATGCGGATGTGATCTATCGCCAACTCGATACCGTTGAGATTGAGCCCGGCGAGAAGTATGCGATTGGTATTCCCGCTCACCGCTGTCACTTATTCCACAGCGACGGCCGCGCGTGCAAGCGTCTACACCGTGAAAACGGCGTGACCTTCATTGACGAAGAAGATGCGGCATAAAATGGCGCCTCAAAGATAATGATTAGGCCGCATACGCGGCCTTTTTTGATGGTTTCAACCTAGAACAAGGCGGTAAGCGGTACAGTAAACATAGCGTTGCAGTCTGCGCGAGGCGACAAATAAAAACGCACCAAGGATTAACTTGGTGCGTTCCTCGTTGGGTCGTCTAGCGTGGTTTGAAGTTATTCACCCTTGCCAGCGATAAAAAACCGTGGCTAGCGGTGGCAAATTGAGCGTCAGTGATTGGGATTGCTCATGCGCTGATACTTTATCCGTACTCACTCCTTGGTAAACCGGAYAACCACTGCCCCAAAATGCCTCATCATCGGAGTTTAATATCAGTTGGTAGTCGCCACTCATCGGTACACCTAGGTGAAAACCATCACGTGGTACAGGCGTGAAATTACTCACCACCAGCACTCGCGAGCCATCGTCGCCCAACCGCTCATGGGCCATGATACTGATATCTGCCGCATCTTTAACTCGCCATTCAAATCCTGTCGGATCGCAATCGAGTCGGTACAATGCTGGCGTCGACACATAAAGATCATTGAGGGCTTTCACCAGAGCCTGAACACCTTGGTGACGTTCATACTGCAACCAGTGCCACTCAAGTTGACTATCGTGATCCCACTCTGCTGTTTGACCAATCTCCGCCCCCATAAAATTCAGTTTTTTTCCGGGTTGACCATACATATAGCTCAAATAGGCGCGTAAATTAGCCGTTTGTTGCCACTCATCGCCAGGCATTTTGCCCATCAGAGAGCCTTTACCATAGACCACTTCGTCATGCGATAGGGGTAACACATAGTTCTCACTAAACGCATAAACCAATGGAAAGGTCAGCGTATCGTGATGATAGCGTCGATGCACCGGTTCTTCACGGATATAACTTAAGCTGTCATGCATCCAGCCCATATTCCATTTGAATCCGAACCCAAGTCCTCCCATATACGTGGGCGCAGACACGCCAGGAAATGCGGTGGACTCTTCAGCAATCGTCATCGCATTGGGAAAATAGTGATAAACCGACTCGTTCATCCATTTTAGTGTCGCAATCGCGTCGTAATTCTCGTTTCCACCGTCAGTGTTGGGGAGCCATTGGTCATGCTCACGCGAATAATCGAGATAGAGCATCGACGCGACGGCATCCACGCGTAGACCATCAATGTGAAATTGATCGAGCCAATACAGCGCATTATTCACCAGAAAGCGGCGCACATGATCTTTACCCATATCGTAGAGATGGCAGTGCCAATCATTATGCCAACCACGACGCGGATCAGGATCGTGATATAAAGGCGTGCCATCAAAGTACGCAAGCCCATGATCATCGGTGGGAAAATGCCCCGGCACCCAATCAAGGATCACGCCAATCCCTGCCTGATGGCATTGGTCGACAAAATACTTAAAATCATCCGGCGATCCGTAGCGGCTGGTCGGTGCAAAAAGCCCTATGGGTTGATATCCCCACGACCCATAAAAAGGGTGCTCACTGACCGGCATTAGCTCCACATGGGTATAGCCCATATCAACCAGATACGGCACTAAGCGCGCAGCAAGGTCGCGATAACCCAGCATTTGGCCATTTTCATCATGTTGCCACGAGCCAAGATGTAACTCATAAAACGACAAGGCTTGTTGATGCTTTGCGGTTATGGGTCGTTGCTGCCACTGATGATCGTTCCATTGATAAACAGACTGATCATAAGTCAGTGACGCAAACGAGGGATAAGGCTCAGCGTACGCCCCGTAAGGATCGGCTTTATGGGGTAAACCCTGTCCGTCAGGACCGGTTAAGGCGTATTTATAGCGTTGGTGTGTGCCAAGGTTGGCAATAAACCCGACCCAAAAGCCATCTTCAATGGGCGTCATCAAGGCGGTATCAGCTTGCCATTGGTTCCAATCGCCAATCACGCTGACCGATTGCGCATGAGGGGCAAAGACAATAAAACGCACTCCTTCAATAGGCTCACCGTTAACCGGCAAGGTCATAGGATGCGCACCCATGAGCTGATGCGCATAGCGAGGATTGTGCAAGGCCGCGAGATCGATGTCGTAGTGATCGGGGTGCGTATAATATGGTGTCATCGAGGAAGAGGAATGTGACACAGAAGGCTCCTTATAGAAAAACGCTCCATCCCATGCGTGTTGACTAGCACTAAGGATAGAGCGTGGTCGCGTGGTGATCAGGCGATCAAACGGATAGACGACTCGCGTGTAAGCGTACCCGCGAAAGATCCTTCGCCAGTTGATTTAACTCTTCGCGGCTAAACAACGTATCTAGGTTCACAGAGAGTTTACGTCGCCAGTTGGGATACTCATCAACCGTACCAGGGATATTAACTGGCTTGTCCATTTCTAACCAATCTTCAAGCTGCACACTCAACAGCGCAGATTGGCCGGCTGCGACATGCAATTGTAGTGCGCGACACAAATAGCCATCCATCGGCACATAACGCGCATCTGCCCCTACACCTTCCGGCAACATGCCATGCCAACGAACACTGTCTAAGATCCCTTGTTTCGCTTTTAAGCGATCATCAAACAATTGCTGAAGCTGTGCTTCGTCCGGATACAAGCCCAGCTCTTGACCCATTTTTAAGTCATCACAATGCCAAAATCCCCGAATGGTTGGCATATCATGAGTGGAAAGTGTTGCCATCGCTTGCTCGGTATAATGGGCCGGTGAAATAAATCCACCATCTTCTTCTGACGTTTCAAAGAAGAACACTTTATAAGAATGCACACCCGCATCGCTCAGCAACGCACCAATTTCGTCAGGCACCGTGCCTAAATCTTCACCAATCACACTGCATTGATGACGGTGTGATTCAAGTGCCAGAATAGCAAGCATGTCTTTTACTGGGTAATATAAATACGCGCCTTCGCTGGCGTTCTTGCCTTTCGGGATCCACCATAAACGCAACAGACCTAGCACATGGTCAATCCTTAATGCACCACAGTGACGCATATTGGCACGCAACAGTTCAATATAAGCATGATAACCCGAAGCTTGCAGCGCTTGTGGGTCAAACGGTGGTAAGCCCCAATTTTGTCCTCGCGGCCCCAACATATCGGGTGGCGCGCCAACACTGGCGTCAAGCACGAGTGGCGAATTATCTGACCATGTTTCACTTCCCGCATCTGAAACACCCACCGCCAAGTCGCGATATAAACCGAGCGCCATGCCTTGTTCTTCGGCGATCGCTTGTGCCTCTTCGATTTGGATTTGAGCAATCCACTGTAAATACATATACAGTTGGATGTCATCATGGTGCTGTTCAATAAAGGCTTGCGTCGCCGCATTCTCATAACGACGGTACTTTTCTGGGAACACCGGCCAGCCCCACATATTCTCGTCGTCTGCGCGCAAGTGTTGATGCAATGCATCAAAGGTCGCTTGCTGTTTTAAGCTGTCACCACCTTGCTCAATAAAGTCTAAGAAAGCGCGACCACGATGCGTCTGTTGCAGCAACTCCCGCTGTTTAAACTCCTCAAACAGTAACGGCAATACCGCCATCTTCAATGCGGCAACTTCACTATAATCGACCCAATGGGTATCACGCACGGCCTGTAATCGACGTTGAAACGCGGCACTGCCCACCAATTGCTGCGCTTTGGCGCTCAATGAAAACTCTCGCACCGCACTGACATCGATATACAAAAGATTAAGCCAGCGACGCGATGACGGACTATAAGGACTCGCGGCTTCAGGGTTGGCAGGGAAAAGCGCATGAATCGGGTTCAGACCAACAAAATCTGCCCCGCGTGACGCCAATTCACTGACCAACTGTTTGAGATCGCCAAAATCACCGATGCCCCAGTTATGTGGAGTGCGTAAGGTGTAGAGCTGAATACTCGGCCCCCACATTTTTTTGTGCGCATTCAGTTCAGGTTGTTTATAGCACTGAGAAGGCGCCATAATTAACGTCATCTGATAGGGAGATTTGCGGCGCTTTCGGTTTACAAAGAGACGGTGGTAGCCCCAAGGTAGAGCGCACGGTAAGCTAAAAACGAGCGGGCCACCCTCACTGCGTTCATCGCGAATAATTTGTGACTGAAGATAACCTTCAAAGCACTCGCCCTGTTCGGTTTCCAAACGCCAACTAAAATCACTGTCTCTGGCACTGGTGCCAAGGTAAAGCGCAATTTCAACCGGTTCGTTGTCTTGCACCACCTGTACGGGGGCAAGCACATCCGTTTTATGTTTTCTCTCCGCTGATGCCAACAACGCATCATCATGACGTGTGTCATAGCCAAGTGACGTTAATAAATCATGTAAAGTACTGTCTGGCACCGCCGCTTCTGTGCCCCAAGCACTGATATAACGGTCGGCAAGGTTCGCCATGTGTGCGACTGTCTTTAATGCAGATTCTTTCATCGCTTTCTCCGAGGGGTCTGCCCCCTTCTTTTATTGGGCAATATTGTTGTCATTATTATCAGGTGGCAAGGCGAATCCCTTGCCTCCTATCAGGTTGTTAACCCGTTATATTGCAATTAGCAATTAGCGTTTGATCGCTTTTAGCTGCCAAATATTATTAACATAATCACGGATGGAACGGTCAGAGCTAAACTTACCAACCAGCGCGGTGTTAAGAATGGCTTTGCGTGCCCACTGCGACATGTCTCGATAATCACGATCAATGTCATTGTGTGCGCGGACATAATCGGCAAAGTCAGCCAAACATAAGTACGGATCACCACTTGTCATCACGCTGTCAAAGACAGGGCGCAGCAATCCAGGCTGCCCTGGCGTGAAGGTTTCATCCAATAGGCTATCTAAAGCGGCTTTTAGAAGCGGTTGATTTTGGTACGCTGTTTCGGGTTGATAGCCTTTTTGGCGTAATTCGGTGACCCCATCAACATCTAAGCCGAAGATATAGATATTATCGTCACCCACTTCTTCACGGATCTCGACGTTAGCGCCATCCATGGTACCAATGGTCAAGGCACCGTTAAGGGCCATTTTCATATTGCCCGTGCCCGACGCTTCTTTACCGGCCATTGAGATTTGCTCTGACACATCAGCGGCTGGAATGATAATTTCTGCCATGCTTACGCGGTAGTCTGGAATAAACACCACTTTAAGCTTATCGCCAACGCGTGGATCGTTATTGATCGTTTCGGCCACCTTGTTGATAGCGAAAATGATCGATTTTGCCAGTTCATAACCTGGTGCTGCTTTAGCGGCAAAAAAGACCACTCGTGGCGCCATGTCAAAGTTTGGCTCGTTAAGCAAGCGCTGATAGAGCGAAATTACATGCAATAGATTTAAGTGCTGACGCTTATATTCGTGTAGACGCTTGATCTGAATATCGAAAATCGCATCGGTGTTAAGCGTGATATCGAGGTTGGATTTTACCCAGTCAGCAAGTCGCTGTTTATTGCGCTTCTTGACCGCCATGAAGGTTTTCTGAAAATCAGCGTCGTCAGCATATTGTGCAACCTGCTCGAGTTGCTCAAGCTGTGCTGGCCATTGCTCGCCAATTTTTTCACTGATCAAGTTTGATAAATCAGGATTACAGAACTTCAACCAACGACGCGGTGTAATGCCGTTTGTCACATTTTGAATGCGACCTGGATAAAGCGCATCAAACTCAGGGAATAAATCACGTTTAACCAACTGTGAGTGCAAGGCCGCGACACCGTTGACAGCATAAGAGCCAATCACACACAGATTCGCCATGCGTACCATGCGCTCACCTTGATCATCGATCACAGATAACACTTGCTGTTTGCGCACATCACCAGGCCACTTTTGCTCCACGTCTTGTAAGAAACGATGGTTGATCTCGAAAATGATCTCCATATGGCGAGGAAGAAGCTCTGCCATGAGCGATTCACTCCACGTTTCAAGCGCTTCAGGTAATAACGTGTGGTTCGTGTAAGCAAAGGTGCGGCTAGCAATGGCCCACGCTTCATCCCAACCTAAGCGATAATCATCTAGCAACACACGCATCAGTTCAGGAATGGCGATCGTTGGGTGAGTATCGTTAAGCTGAATGGTTTCATACTCCGGCAACGCCGCCAGCGCATGGCCGGCTTCCAAGTGACGGCGAAGAATGTCACCCACTGAGGCGGCGCTATGGAAGTACTGCTGCATTAAACGCAGCGTCTTGCCCGAATCATGGTTATCGTTGGGGTAAAGGACTTTAGTCAGGTTACCCGCATCAATATCTGCTTGCTGCGCATGGGTGTACTCGCCCGCATTAAAAGCATCAAGCGCGAACGGTGTCAGTGCTCGACCTTCCCACAAACGCAATGGATAAACGGTGTTACTTTGGTAACCGACAATGGGTAAGTCCCAAGGCATTGCCTGGATTTTCAAGCTTGGCACCCATTGACGATAGGTATGCCCCGCTTCCTCAACAACCTCAACATGGCCATAGAAACCAATGGTTTGAGTCAGGTCCGGACGGACGACTTCCCAAGGGTAGCCTTCTGGCTCACGCCATGCATCAGGCGCTTCTTGCTGCGCCCCTTGGTCGAAAGATTGGCGGAAAAGGCCATACTCGTAATGTAAGCCATAGCCAACTGCTGGATATTGCTGTGCCGCGAGTGAATCCATAAAGCAAGCGGCGAGACGCCCAAGCCCACCGTTGCCGAGTGACGGGTCACGCTCTTGCTCTAATAAGTCGGTAAGACCCAGACCGAGTTCACCAACGGCCTCAGCAATCACATCGTATAAACCCATGCTAATCAGGTTGTTGCCCGTCAAACGGCCAATGAGAAATTCAAGAGATAAATAGTTAACGCTTTTTGCCTGTTTGATCGCTTGATCGTTTTCAGTCGCCACCAAGTCGCCTGTTGTGTGCTCAGCCAATGCACGCCCTAAGGCAAGGTACCAATCGCGTTGTTGAGCGGTTTCAGGTGCGTGACCTAGCTGGGTCAAGTGTTGGACCATGCTGATTTTAAACGCACTTTTATCAAAGGCATGTTGCTGTTTTGGGGTCATGTCATAACTCTCAATAATGGAATGAAACCTTGATGGCTATTCATCCTGCCCAACTCGAGAGTAACAAACATCCTCCCACTCACAGTGACGGAAAGGAGGAGATAGCAGGGCGTAGAGAGCTGTGTCACACACCAACAGTGAGCCGCCTCTCATCAATCCTAGCATCCACATACAAGCCAGTGATCAACATCACGTTATGGGACAAAAAGCATTCGAAAAGCAGCATGAAAAGTAAGAAATCACTTTTGTTATTTTTGTGCGACAGCGCAAATTCTATATTTTCCAGGACACATAAATGTACAGAGCTATTTTAAAGGATAGCGAAAACAAAAAACTATTGTGATATAAATCACAAATATAGGGCGTAGATGCACCATTCTGGAGCAATCAACACAAGAGTGGAGAGAGATCATAGTTTGCTATCTAGGAGTCGCATAGACTCCAAGGAGGATAAAGCAGTGTCGCGCTGAGGGGCCGGCACCGTATTTGAGGTTAAGGACAGTGTGTTATGTGGATCCCATCAAAACTTACTCGACCAGGTCGGCTTTATAACGCCATATTGCGCCCTCGGGTGCTCGATATGCTACAACAAGTGTAGTGGTCAAGAAAAACTGGCCACCAGTTTATAGTTAATCCAGTATTTTTCCTCTGCCACGTTCGGACTCATACCGCTATTATGCTGATGTGGCCTAAGTTGGCTGTAATACCCGATTAAATATTTCAGTATATGCGCTTGAGCCTGCGAAAATGAACGGTAACCATAAGTCGGCACCCATTCTGTCTTCAAACTTGAGCCTGCGAAAATGAACGGTAACCATAAGTCGGCACCCATTCTGTCTTCAAACT
>NZ_MUFF01000036.1:0-20280 GCF_001996105.1 Salinivibrio sp. IB643 | reverse complement strand
GGCTTTTGTTTTATTTATCAATAATAAACCTGGCTGGATTTGACTAGTATGATATTTAATAAAAAATGCTGTTTAGGCTATGGCGATCAGGGAGAATAATGGTTTTAGTGCACGAGTGGTATAAAGGGAGGGTTGCTGATGAGTTGTATAGCCGTAATAAACGCAGCGTTACTGTCACGCAGTTTTAAATACGCAAACATATACATGACGTTTATTTTTTATGCGTCGAAAGGGAATATATCAAGATACTAAAAAAAGAAGGGGATAATTTGAAGTGGTGCGTCCGGGCAGACTCGAACTGCCGACCCCCGCCATGTCAAGGCGGTACTCTAACCAACTGAGCTACGGACGCGTATTTCAAAATTTGGTGCGTCTGAGTGGACTCGAACCACCGACCCCCGCCATGTCAAGGCGATACTCTAACCAGCTGAGCTACAGACGCATACCATTTTTTTAGAACAGCCACCGCGATGTTGAAGCGATTGACCATTTGCTATCAAGCCAAGTGGTGCGTCCGAGTGGACTCGAACCACCGACCCCCGCCATGTCAAGGCGATACTCTAACCAGCTGAGCTACGGACGCACAGTGCTTGAAAGCGGGGGGAATAGTAGCGAGTTCATCTTTATCGCGCAAGCGCTTCAACGCATATTTTTGTACATTCGCGTTTGTTTGGCGATTTGATCATCAAAGTGGCGATATTTTCGCTTTTTCAGTCGCTTCGCTACGTTGCTATTGCCCCAGTTTGACGTCACAGCGTTGGAAAAGTTGCTGCCATACATCTGCATGGTGCTTGATCGCGTCTTTGTATTGGCGGTAAGCCTCTCCCTGCCAATAGGCGTTTTTATACGCGCTAAACGCATCCGGTGTTTGCAACGTAGCAAAACGGGTTAACGCTGGCGCAATATCACGATAAAGGCCATCGACACGGGCTAAATAAGGCTGAACATCGCCGACGTAAAATTTATAAAACACGGTTTGTAGGCGCTCTAGGCGGGTCGTATCAAAATTGCCGCCACACAGGACTTTTTCTTGGTGATTGGCGATCAGTGCACTAGTTTGGTTAAGCCAAGCGGTGTGATAGCTCAAGCTAACAAATAGGGCGCCAAGAATACGTTGCTTTTCAATGCTCTCTTGCCAGTCGGTGACCGATTCGTTGGCTACCGGGTGGTGGTTGAGTAAATGGCTAAACTGATCAATGGTGCTGACGGCATTACTATGTGCGGGAAGATCAATGGGGAGTGTATAGGCCGGCAAACTCAGCTGCCCGCGCCAGGCATCACTATCAGCCAAGGTATTCCAGATTACGGTGTCGCGCTGTTGGCGTTTCAGTGCCAGTGCCTGTTCTAACTCAGTGTGAATGCTCGGATCTTTGACTTGTGGTAAACACCGTTGGGCGGTGTCAATAAAATTGAGTTCGTAATCGAGTTGGCGAAAGCGATCGGCAACTTTGCCGAGGGATGAGTTGCGCTCGGCGATAAGATTAAACAAGCCACACTGACGCAGCTCGTAGGCATCAAGTACGCCCATTCGTAGTGCTTCAAGTGGCTGGACTAGATCGCGTTTGCGTGGCAACGGCGGCACCGCTGGAGTGGTAAAGTCGGGCGTCGGTGCATCAAGCACATTGCCTAAACGTTGGTAATAATCAGCCATCATGTCTTTGGCCGGATCGTCAGATTGGCACCCACCTAATCCGAGTAAGGTAACGAGCAGTAAGGTTGTTTTGAGTCCGCGCATGGTTTATCTCGTGGCTAAGCTCTTGACATATCAATCATACCATTTACGCAGGCGATCGGATGAACGATCGCCTGGTTGAACGTTACCTGTGTGCATACGTTAAGAGCTTACTCCGCGACTTGTTGGCTTTGGGTGAGCAATAAAATGGTAGAAAGCTCCTTATCAATGGCTGTCATGTCTTGCTGTACTTGTTCAATATTAGCAATGCTTGACTGAATACTTTCGGTCGCTTGTTCAGACAGACTCAGTAGTCGTGTGACTTCATCGCTTAACCCATCAGCAGAGTTCTGCACTTTTTCCATCACCTCGAGGGTCAGCCCAATCACATGGCTGATCTGACCAATGGCTCCGTTGACGTTTTTAACGGTTTCTCCGGTGGTACTGAGGCTGCTTTGGGTGTTTTGCGATAAGTTACGGACTTCATCAGCAACCACAGCAAAACCGCGCCCTTGCTCGCCTGCGCGTGCGGCCTCTATAGCGGCGTTTAATGCCAATAGATTGGTTTGCTCGGCAATGCCATCAATCACTTTTAAAATTTCTTCAATACGGCTGGCGTTTACACTCAGGGCGTCGGTATGGGTTTGTAGATCTTGGCTTTGCCCGTGTTGTTGTTTGACCTCGTTAGCAAGTGTTGAAAACTGTTGTTGGACAGCTTGGAGAATGTCTGCGCTCTCGGTGGCGTAGTCGGCCACGCCGCTGTAACTGTCCAACAGTGATTGTAGTAGCGATTTGTAGCGCGAAAGACGATCGATGCTGTGCGATTGAAGCGCCGAAAGTTTTTGTAAGCTATTAATTTGTTTTTGGGCGTTGTAGCCACGGTAATCGGCATAGTGAATGGCAAATTGATCGGCAAAATCATCAGCAAAAGGCTCGTTGGGTGCGACGCTATAAAGCATGAGTGCGGTCAGTGTCTGGTTTTGATGTACCCCTAATAGCTCACCAAAGGTTGAAAACCCGCCAACGCTAGGGATGTTATCAAAGCAGGTGACGCGCGCTAACGAATAGCTATTGTTGACCCGGCGCAAGATACAGTCGTTGGCTAGCATAGCAAAAGGACGGCGTGGCTTGTCTTTTAGATGTCGTTGATAATCTTGCGCGGTGGTTTGAGCGAAATCTTCCGCCTTCATTAGGTACAGGCTATCGCCAAAATCAAGATCACAAAAAAAGTGTAGGGCGCCCTGTTGGTGATCAATCGCAGCGATTGAGCGAATATAAATATGCTCGCCAATTTTTACGCCAAACGTGTAGCCATTTAAGTACGATTCCAGCTGATCAGCCTGGCAGTTAAAATAGTCGCATAACGCTTGTACCGGAGAGATTAATGCGGTGCTGTTAGGTGCAAATACATCGGTGACAACGCGGGTCGCAGGATCGCCCTTAGCAATATCGAGGTGGAAGTGAGTCGGTTTGAAGTTATGGCTATTCATGATGCCATAGCGGATACCGGGGGCCAACTTGATAAAAGCTAGCGCGGCATGGTTATCGAGTAGTTTACCGTTGAGTGCTAACTTGGCTGCATTGAAATCCAGGGTACCACCGGCAGAGCCACCCATAAAGTAGCAAGGGAAACGGCGGGTGGCATAAAGGGCCTGCATAAAGAAGTTCTCTGAACCACTAAGACCATCAAAAAAGGTGAGTGCGACTGTGTCTTGGGCGTCGACAGGAAAAGGCACCCTGAGCTGTTGCAACGAACGTGTGATTTTTTCGATTCGTACCTTGGGCGATAAGGTCGGTGTACCGCGTTTAATGTCTTCACAATGTAAGGGCACGGTCGCTGCGCTGACAGATTCAATGACATTGTCGCCATAACTTTGCAAAACAATGTTATCCCATTGCCCGTCTGTGGTGTGATACAGCGAAGAATGCCCACCACCCAGTTCGCCGGCTGTCATTATGGTGATCAGAGTTTGGCAAAAAGGCATCGCGGCTTGGAGTTTTTGGGTTGTTGCTTCAAAGGGTAAATGTGGCGAGATAAAAGCCAGTACCAAGGGGGTTTTACCATGAGGGCAAGATAAGGCCGATAGCGTGGTTTGATTGATAGCGCGGCTACTCATACACAATGAATGAACAAAAGGCATAGAGTTCGGCGATTGTGGCGAGGCTTTATCTGATAATGGGCGAGATTTTAGGAATTCAAACATAAACAACTCTACGATAATGTGACCGGTTGCCACGGATTTTGTCTGGGAATAAGGACAAACTATACGTGGTTTAGTGGTGCGTGCGTAGCAGTTGGTTTTGATCTATCACGCTGTTTTATATGTTTTTTATATCAAATTAATAAAGGCGTGACCGGTGTCACCCTGCCAGCGAGCGCCGACAGGGCGGCAAGGCATTCAGCGTTCTGACATGGCCAGTTGGAATTCAGGAGATTGCTGACGCAGCCAGCGTAGGCGTAACCCAAGCAGTACCGCGGCACTGGATAAACCAATGATGATGCCTATCCAAAACCCATGCGCGCCCATGGCTGGGACGAGCCAATCTGTCATTCCGAGTACATAGCCAAGCGGCAAGCCCAAACCCCAGTATGCGATCAGAGTGCGCTGGAAAATGGCACGCATATCTTTGTAGCCACGCAGGGCACCAGCCGCGACCACTTGAATGGCGTCGGTGATCTGATATACCGCGGCCAATAACATCAGTGATGACGCCAACGTTGCCACGTCTGGATTATCGGAATAAAGGGCGATAATTGGATCGCGCAGCCAAACGGTCAGTAGCGCGGTAATAACGGCTGTGCTCACCCCCAGCCAAATCCCAATTTTGGCGGAGTTGCCTGCACCCTCGGTGGTGCGCTTGCCCAGCAGGTGACCGACACGAATACTGACGGCGACACCCAAACTCATGGGTAACATGAAAATCATGGTGGAGAAGTTAATGGCCACTTGGTGCGCTGCAACGGTAATCGAGCCAAGTGGTGCGATTAAAATGGCAATCGCCGCAAATAAGGTCACCTCAAAAAACAGCGAAGCAGCGACTGGGAACCCGAGTCGAAAGAGGCGGATTTGCTCTTTGAGTGCTGGCGCGTAAAGCGAGGCAAAAAGCTGAAGACCACTGAGTTTTTTGCTCACTGCCACATATAACGCCATAAGGATAGCCATGATCCAATACACCAGCGCGGTAGCGACACCGCACCCCACGCCACCGAGCTCTGGCGCGCCGAGTTTGCCGTATACAAACATCCAGTTGAGTGGAATGTTTGCCGCAAGCCCGATAAAGCCAATGACCATTGCGGGAATGGTGAGCGACATTCCCTCGCATAAGTTACGAATGGATTGGAACACCAAGAAAGCCGGTACCGCCCAGATTACCGCATGTAAATAACCGATGGTTTTTTCAGTTAGCGCTGCTTCCACATCCATGAGATTAATAATAAAACCGGCTTTATAAAGAATAAGCCCAATGGGTATGCTCAACAGCAATGCCATATACAGACCTTGCTGAAATTGAAACGGGATCGCAGTGGCTTTGCTCGCCCCATTAAGTTGCGCAATCATAGGGACCATGGCCATTAGCAGGCCAATCCCAAACAAGATGGCTGGCATCCATATACTCGAGGCAACCGCTACGGCGGCCATATCGGTGGCGCTATATCCGCCTGCCATGACGGTATCAACAAACCCCATCGAGGTTTGCGCTATTTGGGCAATAAAAACAGGCATACCGAGCCGAATAATGGCTCTTGCTTCATCATGGTATTGCTGCACGTTGGCCTCAACATGTTTAAGTGAAAGGGAGGGAGGAATCGATTGTGCGCAATTATACGTGCCAGAAGGCGCGAAAAGGAAGCAAAAGCCGTGTCAATTTTGCATCCCGAACGAGAGCAAACAATGATGACACAAAAAATAGCCCATCAAGACAATGCGACCCTGATACGAGTCGCGTCGGTTAGCTTTGTATTTGCACTTGGTGATAACGTTACACTGATTTATAGCGCTGCATCCAGTGGGCGTTATAGGGTGCGTGGCTAAAAAATTTGCTCGTCATCTGCATCGACAAATAAGTTAACGGTTTTATGTAACTCGTCGATTTGCATGTTGTAGTGCACCGCATTGCAGCAGTTGGGACAATCTTCGTAAAACTCTTGATTGCCGCCACTGAGATCCAGTGTGAGATCAATACGGTGTCCACAGTGCGGGCAACTTACTAGCCGGTCAGTTATATCATCCATCGTCACAGCCCTTCTTTTATGACAAAGCGGTTACTGTCAGTATAGATGAGGATCGTAAGATGGATAAATGATGAGCGCTGCTCTAAAAGGTGGCATTAACTACTGTACGCGCTTAATGCCACTCAGGAGACGATCGCTACAGCGACGAAAGATTATCCGCACTAAAAGCTTTTAGGCTGGGAAGCTTTTGATCGGCAATCACAAAGCGAGGATCTTCCCACTCATGCGCGGCCGGCACCACAATGGTTTTCATCGAGGCGGCTTTAGCCGCAAGTAAGCCGGTAAAGGAATCTTCAAAGGCGACGCAAGCGTCGGGCTCGACGCCCAGGGCGTTAGCAGCATTAAGATACACTTTGGGGTGGGGCTTACCGTATTTTAAATCCCCCGCCGACTCAACAATTTCAAATGCGTCGCTAAGCCCTAGCGCATCCAATGTCGGATGGATTAGAGCCAGTGGAGACGATGAGGCCAGACCGATTTTTAAGCCAGCTTGACGGCAAATTTGCAACGCGTCTTTAACGCCGGGCATCATGGGTTTTTCATCTTTAACCAGCTCAACCACGCGTGCGACGATTCGCGCTTGCACGTCAGCATTCGATGGCCCCTGCCAAGGCTGGGTACGTGCGTAGTGTTTCACAATTTCATCAATCCGCACGCCTGTGGTATCACGCGTATCTTGTAAACTGATAGAAACGCCGAGCTCGGTCAATACATCAATTTGCGCCCGCTGCCAGAACGGCTCTGAGTCGACCAATAGGCCATCCATATCAAATATTGCGGCAGATAACATCGCCAACCTCTATCTCAGTGTGTGTGTCTGGCATCCTACACCGTGAGTGTGAGTTTTGTCAGCAATTGTTCGGCTTTTGCAAGGTAGGGGCCGCCGAATAAATTGACATGGTTGAGCACATGATAAAGGTTATAAATATCTTTTCGTTGTTGATAACCCTCGTCTAATGGCCATTCAGCCTGGTAGCCGTTGTAAAAGCTTTGCGGGAAACCGCCGAATAGCTCTGTCATGGCGATATCGGCTTCGCGATCGCCCCAATAACAGGCCGGATCAAATAGTACTGGGCCGTTGACGGATAAACCGACATTGCCTGACCACAGATCGCCATGGAGAAGTGCAGGTTTGGGGCGATGGTTAGCCAGTTGCGCTTTGACGCCGTGAATGATGGTATCAATGTCGCCCAAATGCAGTGATTTTTCCGCTGCTAGTTGTAGTTGCCAGCCAATTCGTTGCTCAGCAAAGAAGTGACACCACTTGCGGTGCCAGCTGTTTCTTTGTTCGCTGGTGCCGATGAAGTTATCGTCATCGAATCCGTATTCGACTTGCTCCCCCCAGCGGTGATGACGCGCCAGTTGCTGACCGAATAAATAGGCTTGGGTATCGTCGAGCGATTTAATGGGTAGGAAATTGAGTACCAATGCTGCACTGTCTTTTACCGGCCCGACAAAATACACCCGCGGAACATGAATGTGTTCACTCATTGCCAGTTGGCGCAGGCCTTCGGCCTCGGCCTCAAACGCGGGCAGACATTCTCGCTGGTTGATTTTAACGAAAAAGCGCTGCTCGCCCCCATCGCTAATGCAATAGGCGTCGTGGGTGTCGCCACCGCCGATGGCGGTTTTTTCTCTGATCTCAAAATCAATATCGAGCAGTTCGGATAAATGTAGAGACAGTGCATGCCACATAAGCGACTCCGTTACATCGAGGTGAGGGGAGGTAACTGCCTACATATTAGTCTATTTTAGCTTTAGTGTTCTGTGGAGATGGCGGCAAATTGAATAAAAAACGGCTCATAAGGAGCCGTTTTTGCGGGTAAATACTTTACAGGCTAGGGAGTAAGCCAGAGGGCATTAGTCGGTTATAGGTACCGGTTTGCACCAGCGCATTGGCCTTTTCGATATCAGGCGCAAAGTAGCGGTCTTTGTCGTAAAACGGCACCACGCCGCGTAACTCGGCTTTGGCTTGCTCTAAGCGCTGAGAGGTTTTATTGGGCGCGCGAAAATCAATCCCTTGGCTGGCCGAGAGTAGCTCAATGGCCAAAATGCCGCGGGTGTTGGCACTCATGTCATGCAAGCGACGCGCAGCGAAAGTCGCCATGGAGACATGATCTTCTTGGTTGGCAGACGTGGGCAAGCTATCGATAGATGCCGGGTGAGCCAAGGTCTTATTTTCGCTTGCCAGTGCAGCAGCGGTGACTTGGGCGATCATAAAGCCGGAGTTGACCCCGCCGTTGTTGACCAAAAATGGCGGGAGTTTACTCAAGTTGCTATCAATCAGTAAGGCCATGCGGCGCTCTGATAAGCTGCCGATTTCGGCAATCGCGAGGGCTAAGTTATCCGCGACCATCGCGACCGGCTCGGCGTGGAAGTTGCCGCCGGAAATAATATCGCCATCGTCTGGGAACACGAGCGGGTTGTCAGATACGGCATTTGCCTCGGTGGTGAGCACGTCAGCGGCATGGCGAATTTGTTGCAAGCACGCGCCCATCACTTGTGGTTGGCAACGCAATGAGTAGGGGTCTTGCACTTTTTCACAATTTTGATGGCTGTTGCCAATGTCGCTACTTTCGCCCAGCAAGTGACGGTAAGCGGCAGCGGCATCCATTTGCGTTTGATGGCCACGCACGGCATGAATCCGTGGGTCAAACGGCCGGCGGCTACCAAGCGCGGCCTCTACCGACAATGCGCCACAGACAGTGGCCGCGGCGTATAAATCTTCGGCTTCAAACAAGCCTTCAAGCGCAAAAGCGGTAGAGGCTTGCGTGCYATTGAGCAGCGCGAGTCCTTCTTTTGGTCCAAGAGTGATGGGCGATAGGCCCGCAATTTTGAGTGCAGCCTCTCCAGAAATGACTTCCCCTTTGTACCGGGCTTGGCCTTCGCCGAGCAGTACTGTGCTCATATGTGCCAATGGTGCAAGATCGCCCGAGGCGCCGACTGAGCCCTTTTTGGGAATGCAAGGATACACCTGGTGATTAACCAGCGCTGCCAGTGCTTTTACGACCTCGAAGCGGATCCCGGAGTAGCCGCGCGCCAAGCTGGCTACTTTCAGCACGATCATAAGACGCACGGTGGCATCATCCATAAACTCGCCAATACCAGCGGCATGAGAGAGCACGATTGAGCGTTGCAGGGTTTCTAAATCGTCTAATTCAATCCGAGTATTAGCCAGCAAGCCAAACCCTGTGTTAATGCCATATACGACGCGGTCTTGAGCGAGGATGTCGGCGACGGTGTTGGTACTGGCTTTCATGGTGGCTTCAATGCCATCCGCAAAAGCAATCTGTACAGATTCACGGCTTACTTGCCGCAGTTGGGAAAGGGTGAGTTCGCCTGGTTGTAATGTCAGTGTGGTCATTTTGCTCTCCTTAGCGCAGCGGCTGGTTAGGTAAATCCAGCAGCGGCAGATCGAGTTGTTCTTCTTTGGCGCAATCAATGGCAATGCCATAGCCGGCATCGGCATGGCGCATCACCCCGGTGGCCGGATCGTTTCTGAGTACTCGCGCCACTCGTTGATGCGCATCGTCGGAGCCATCACACACAATCACCACGCCTGAGTGCTGAGAAAAGCCCATGCCGACACCGCCACCGTGGTGCAATGATACCCAGGTTGCACCGGATGCCGTGTTGAGCATGGCGTTCAGCAATGGCCAGTCTGACACGGCATCAGAGCCATCTAGCATGCCTTCGGTTTCACGGTTGGGACTTGCGACTGAGCCTGAGTCAAGATGATCACGGCCAATGACGACCGGCGCTTTGAGCTCGCCATTTTTTACCATATCGTTAAAGGCAAGCGCTAAGCGTGCACGATCTTTGACCCCAACCCAGCAGATACGGGCAGGTAAACCTTGAAATTGAATACGTTCTTTGGCCATATCAAGCCAGTTGTGGAGATGCGGATCATCAGGGATCAGCTCTTTCACTCTTTGGTCGGTTTTATAGATATCTTCTGGATCACCAGATAACGCCACCCAGCGGAACGGGCCAATGCCTTGACAGAATAATGGACGAATATACGCCGGTACAAATCCTGGAAAATCAAAAGCATTATTGACGCCAACTTCTAGCGCCATTTGACGGATGTTATTGCCGTAATCCAAGGTTGCTGCGCCGCGTGTTTGCAGATCGAGCATCGCTTTAACTTGTACGGCCATCGAGGCTTTCGCGGTTTTGACTACCTCGGCTTCGTTGTCTTTACGCTGTGCCGCGGCTTGCTCCATGGTCCAGCCTTGCGGCAGATAACCGTTAAGGGGATCGTGGGCCGAGGTTTGGTCGGTGACCACATCGGGGGTGATATGACGTTCCACCAGCTCTGGGAAAATATCGGCTGCATTGGCCAATAAGCCAATCGACACGGGCTTACCTTGTCGTTTTGCTTCTTCAATCATGCCGAGTGCTTGGTCCAAGGATGTCGCTTTGCGGTCGACGTACCCCGTACGTAAGCGGTAATCGATGCGGCTTTCATCGCATTCAACCGCAATCATAGAAAAGCCTGCCATGGTCGCGGCGAGTGGCTGCGCGCCTCCCATGCCCCCCAGACCGCCAGTTAAGATCCAGCGGCCTTTGGCGTCGCCATTAAAGTGTTGTTTCGCCACCGCGACAAACGTCTCGTAGGTGCCTTGCACAATGCCTTGCGAGCCAATGTAAATCCAGCTGCCTGCCGTCATCTGGCCGTACATCATCAGCCCTTGCTTATCGAGCTCGTTAAAATGTTCCCAGTTTGCCCAATGCGGGACCAAGTTAGAGTTGGCAATTAATACACGTGGTGCATCTTTGTGAGTAGGGAAGACCCCCACAGGTTTGCCGGATTGTACCAGCAAGGTTTGATCGTCGTTCAGGCGTTTTAGAACCTCGACAATCTTGTCGAAACATTGCCAATTGCGGGCAGCTCGGCCAATGCCACCATAGACCACCAAACCATTAGGATGCTCGGCCACGTCAGGGTGTAGGTTATTCATCAGCATACGAAGCGGCGCTTCGGTTAACCAACTTTTTGCATTAAGCTCAGGCCCGGTAGGGGCTTTCACGGTACGTGAATCGAAACGTGGGTCCGTCATGGTTATTCTCCTTGATCGATGATGGGATGCGAGCCTGCTTGCTGCGGACAAGATTGATGCTGACAAGCTGTGTGAATCATGGTCCACGCCATACGCGCAGCTAAGCGACTGGTTTGCTGGTCGCGGTCATAATGGGGGTTTACTTCTGTGATATCGCAAATAGGGACGGGAATGTGTTGCTTCTGCGCAACGGTAAACAGGTGCCGAATTAACGGCTCAATCACCGCGACTGGCACGCCGTAAGCTGCAGGGGCGCTCACCCCAGGCGCGACACTAGCGGGAAACACATCCATATCGACAGTAAGATAGAGATAATCACAGCCTTGAATAAACTGGGTTAATCGCGCTTTTAACGCCGGTAATGCGTCTACCTGCATATTGATATCTTCTTCTACCCAGCAATGGCGTTGCTCGGCTTTATCGAACAGCGCTTGGGTATTGCTGGTGCGGCTTACGCCAAGGCAGGCATAGTGGAATGGCCAACCTTTTTTGTCACAATATTGGGCGATTTGTGCGAAGGGTGTGCCTGAGCTGCCGGCGTGACTGCGCCCTTGTGGCGTGCGCAAATCAAAATGAGCATCAAAGTTAATAATACCAATCTTAGGCGGCTGCGCGGGGTCGTTGACATGGGAGTGTGTCAAATGACGGGATAAGCCCTGAAAGCTCGCCCATGCAGTTTCATGGCCGCCGCCTAGGGTTAAGACCCGGTGCTTTGGCAACGAACGATGGATTTGCTGACTTAATCCTTGCTGGGCCAATACCAGATCTGAGTCATCACATACTACGGTTCCGCCATCATAAAGCGGATGACTGTTATGCCAGGCGAGGTTTGCCAATGCTTGTCGCAGCGTTTCAGGGGCAAGGGCTGCACCGAGGCGGCCTTGATTACGCGCTACTCCTTCATCGCAGGCAAACCCATAGATCACGACACCTGGCGGCTGTTCGACGCTGTTATCGTAGGCGCTGATGGTTTGGTGCAAACGCAGACCGCGCTCCCCATCTTCTGGATCAATACGTCCTTGCCACACGGTCATATCAGCAGGAAGATGTTTCATTCTTGATTCTCCTGGTGGGGCGTGCTCTGCGGAGTTGGTGTTGCGGGATACCAGACCCCGTTGACCACTCTTCCGACTAAGGGCGCCGTGCCGACCATATAACTGAGCTCGGCTGGGGTGTCGCACTGCCAAACGGCAAAATCGGCATCAAACCCAACCGCGATTTGACCTTTGTTTGTAAAGCCCAGTGCTTGGGCGGCATGACGGGTAACGCCGTAAAGGTTCTCTTTGGGCGTGAGGCCAAATAAGGTGGAAGCCATGTTCATCATGAGCGTCAATGAGGCAAAGGGCGAGGTGCCGGGGTTGAAGTCAGTGGCGAGCGCCATGGGGACATGATGTTCACGTAATGCTTCAATCGGTGGTATTTGGGTTTCACGTAAAAAGTAAAACGCGCCGGGAAGCAGGGTTGCCACAGTGCCAAATTCGGCCAAAATCTGGGTGTCAGCCTCTGACAAATACTCAATATGATCCACCGAGTAGGCTCCGGATTTGGCCGCCGCCACACTGCCGCCCAGGTCGCTTAATTGCTCGGTATGGGCTTTAATGTTGAGTCCATGAGCATTGGCAGCCGCATAGATTTTTTCGGCCTGGTCGACGCTAAAGGCAATGTTTTCACAGAACACATCCACGGCGTCAGCAAGCTGTTGCTCCGCCGCGGCCGGGATAATGGATTGACAGATATGCGCAATGTAATGATCCGCATCGTGTTGATATTCCGGCGGTATAGCATGAGCGGCGAGCAAGGTCGTAGAGACATTCACGGGTAAATGCTGCTCGATAGCTTTCGCCACCCGAAGCATTTTTAGCTCATCGTCGAGGGTTAACCCATAGCCTGATTTAATTTCAATTGTTGTGACACCGTCACGCATTAAAGCTTCGGCACGTGGCAAAGCGAGGGCAAGTAATTCTGCGTCACTCGCCGCCCGCGTCGCTTGCACTGTGGAGAGAATTCCGCCGCCTTGTTCAGCTATGGTTTGGTAAGGCACGCCATTGAGGCGCTGCTCAAACTCACCCGCGCGATTGCCCGCAAAAACAAGGTGAGTGTGGCTATCAATGAGTCCGGGTGTCACCAATCTTCCGTTTAACGACTGCTTCGGCCAGTCAAGCTGCTCGGCATCTTGGCCAAGTGCAACAATTTTGCCGTTTTCAACCGCAATCGCGCTAAGGTCTTGGCATTGGTAGCCGTCGCTATTGTGGATATCGCTGGCCATCGTGACCAGTTTTGCATCGGTATATAGGTGTCTCATGATGATGGCCTTACCGCTTATTAAATGTCTATACAAATGTATAGACAAATAAAGTGGCAGACACAAGAAGGAATGTAAAAGAACGGTAAAAAATTGTGACCGGTTCGATCTAAATGAAGTTATCTATCTGTTCTCGACGTGAGTTTGTAGCGCGATCCTGGATGGTACAGCAAGGCGGCACTGACGAGGGTTTGTTGGCTCCAGGTCCGACGGTGTAATAATAAACAGGGTTCGTCTGATCGCATCGCGAGGGCTTGCTGAATGGTCGAGCTCGCTTGAATGGCTTCGACTGTATGCTCAATGGTATTCACTGGGCAAACCGTTGATAAATACTCGTTTGGGGTACTTTGATTAAAGTCTTGTGCTAAGTAGTCGGGCGCCAAAGCCGGATTGACCCAGCGCTGTTCAAGTTGCAACGCGATCGCATCACCGTAATGAACAATCTCACTATAAAAGACGGAGGTACCCACCATAACGCCTAAGCGCATAGCAACATCAGCCGGTGCAGAAATGCGTTTCAATGTGCGAATATCACTGTGATAAGTTTGCCCGCGAGCGTTAACCTCATCGGCGATATTACGAATATCCATTAATGGGGATTCGGCTTTGGGCTCAGTGACAAACGTCCCCAATCTAGGTGTGCGCTCCAGTAAGCCTTCAGCGACTAAATCGCGCACGGCTTTGTTCACCGTCATGCGGCTGACGTTAAATTGATCGCACAATTCGTATTCGGTCGGAATACGTGTCCCCACAGGCCAAACCCGAGCTTCAATTTTCTCTTGAATAAAGGTTTTAATTTGTTGATAGCGGGGCGCATTGGCCATAGATTGTTCCTGTCATTATTGTGTATACAAATCAGCATTGCTGAAGTCTAGTGCAAAATCAAGCGGATGATAGGGCGATACTCGTGAATCATTCGTTGGACGGCGAAGAAATTCTTGACGGGATGACTTGCATCACAAATGTCGGATCTTCATAATCAAAACCCTACTCACACTGTGCGGTTACTTACTAATCGCAAAATACACGTTCATGTGCCACTTGGTGTGTGGCACCACTGAGAAGGATTGTTATCAATGCCTCTAATTACTCTCCCTGACGGCAGTCAGCGTTCTTTTGACCACCCAGTTTCAACCTACGACGTTGCCAATGACATTGGTCCTGGCCTCGCTAAAGCTTGTATTGCGGGCCGTGTTGACGGCAAACGCGTTGATGCGTGTGACTTGATTGAGCACGATGCTCAGCTCGAAATTATCACCGCAAAAGACGATGATGGGCTTGAGATTATTCGCCACTCGTGTGCGCACCTTCTAGGGCATGCGATTAAGCAACTTTTCCCTGATACCAAGATGGCGATTGGCCCAACCATCGATAGTGGTTTCTATTACGATATCGATATGGATCGCTCGCTCACCCAGGATGACCTGGATGCAATTGAAAAACGCATGAAAGAGCTGGTGAAAACCAAGTATCAGGTTGTGAAGAAAACGGTCAGCTGGCAAGAAGCACGTGATACCTTTGAATCACGTGGTGAACCGTACAAGATTGAAATCTTGGACGAGAATGTCTCTCGCGATGACCGTCCGGGCTTGTATCACCACGAAGAATACATCGACATGTGTCGTGGTCCACATGTACCGAACATGAGCTTTTGTCAAAACTTTAAAATTTTGAACGTGGCTGGCGCGTATTGGCGTGGTAACAGCGACAACAAGATGCTGCAACGAATCTACGGCACCGCCTTTCCCGATAAAAAGCAACTGAAAGCACACCTGGTGCGTTTAGAAGAAGCGGCGAAGCGTGATCACCGTAAACTGGGTAAGCAGCTTGATTTGTATCATATGCAGCAAGAAGCGCCTGGGATGGTATTCTGGCACCACAATGGCTGGACGATTTTCCGTGAGCTTGAGCAATTTATCCGTGCGAAGTTGACCGAATACGACTACCAAGAAGTGAAAGGTCCGTTGATCATGGACCGCGTGTTGTGGGAGCGCTCTGGCCACTGGGACAAATATGCTGATTACATGTTTACCACCCAGTCAGAAAGCCGTGAGTATGCACTTAAGCCAATGAACTGCCCAGGTCACGTACAGATTTTTAACCAAGGGTTAAAGTCTTACCGTGATTTACCGCTGCGTATGGCAGAATTTGGTAGTTGTCACCGTAATGAGCCATCCGGTGCGCTGCATGGTTTAATGCGTGTGCGTGGCTTTACCCAAGACGATGCGCATATCTTCTGTACCCCAGAACAGGTACAAAAAGAAGTCAGTGCGTGTATCGAAATGGTCTACGAGACGTACCAAACCTTTGGTTTCAACAACATCGAAGTCAAACTTTCTACACGTCCAGAAACGCGTGTTGGCTCTGACGAGATGTGGGATCGTGCAGAAAAAGCCTTGCACGAAGCCTTAACGGCGATGGATATTCCGTTTGAAATTCAAGAAGGTGAGGGGGCGTTTTACGGGCCTAAGATTGAGTTTACGTTACATGATTGCCTGGATCGTGCTTGGCAATGTGGTACAGTACAACTTGATTTCGCGCTTCCTGAGCGCTTAAGTGCCACGTATGTAGGCGAAGACAACGAACGTCACACACCTGTGATGATTCACCGTGCTATTCTCGGTTCGTTGGAACGCTTCATCGGTATTCTGATTGAAGAATACGCTGGACACTTCCCAACGTGGCTATCACCGCAGCAAGCTGTGGTGATGAATATCACGGATAAACAAGCAGATTATGCGCAAGAGATTGCGAAAAAACTGCAAAAAGCTGGATTTAGAGCCTCTGCGGACTTGAGAAACGAGAAGATTGGCTTTAAAATCCGCGAACACACTTTGAAGCGTGTACCGTATATGCTCGTTTGTGGTGACCAGGAAATGGAAGCTGGCGAAGTAGCAATACGTACCCGTAAAGGTAAAGATTTGGGTAAAATTAAGATTGATGACTTCCTTGCTCAATTGCAGCAAGAAGTGCAAGATCGAACACTCAATATTGTGGAGGAATAAGGTATTAAAGGCGCAAGAAAAGCCCCGGCAAAGAAAAACGCTCATCGTCTAAACAACGAAATTCGTGGTGTCAAAGAAGTTCGATTGTCTGATGACAGCGGCGAACAACTCGGTATCGTCCCTTTTGATGAAGCACTCGCCAAAGCAGAAGAGGCGACTCTTGACTTGGTTGAGATCAGTCCGAACGCTGAGCCGCCGGTTTGTCGTATCATGGATTACGGCAAATTCCTTTACGAGAAGAGTAAAGCTGCGAAAGAGCAGAAGAAAAAGCAAAAGACTATTCAGGTTAAGGAAGTTAAATTCCGTCCTGGCACAGATGTAGGCGACTATCAGGTAAAACTACGCAACCTGGTTCGCTTCATTGAAGAGGGCAACAAGGTCAAGGTCACTATCCGATTCCGCGGGCGCGAAATGGCGCACCAAAGCATCGGTGTTGACGTGCTGAACCGCTTGAAGGAAGACACTGCTGAAATCGCTTCAGTAGAAAGTTTCCCGACTCGCATCGAAGGCCGTCAAATGATCATGGTCCTGGCCCCAAAGAAGAAGTAATTCTGGCTTCCAAGTAACAAGCGGCTGCGCCTGTTAGGTGCAGCCGCTTTGTTCGCCAAATTACTATATTATTAACACAATGCGGAGTTATCATCATGTCTAAGATGAAATCCAACAAAGGTGCTGCTAAGCGTTTCAAGAAAACTGCTGGTGGCTTTAAGTACAAGCGTGCAACCAAGCGTCATATCTTGACTAAACGTACTACTAAGAATAAGCGTCAGCTGCGTCCAAATGCTATTCTGCCTGCGTGCGAAAACGCGCAAGTAGCTCGCATGCTGCCATACGCATAAGTTTTTAGTTTTATAATTTAGTTTAGGAGAGAGATAATGGCTCGCGTAAAACGTGGTGTACAAGCTCGTGCACGTCACAAGAGTGTAATGAAGCAGGCGAAAGGTTATTATGGTGCGCGTTCACGCGTCTACCGCGTAGCTTTTCAGGCGGTAACGAAAGCAGGTCAATATGCTTATCGTGACCGTCGCAACAAGAAACGTCAATTCCGTCAACTGTGGATCGCGCGTATTAACGCAGCGGCTCGCCAAAACGGTATGTCATACAGCCGTTTGATTAACGGTCTTAAAAAAGCATCTATCGAAATCGATCGTAAGATCCTTGCCGATATCGCGGTATATGACAAAGCAGCATTCTCTGTGCTGGTAGAAAAAGCGAAAGCTTCACTGTAAGTTTTACAGTAAAGAATTGCTGAGAAAGGAGAGCTTCGGCTCTCCTTTTTTGTTATTTGTTGGTGTCTATATAATTGCACTTTGTGCATATAAAAGTGTGTTCTGGCACTTGTTCTGTATTCCTATCATCATGATATAGTGCTCAAAAAGTGAAACAAAGGACATTCGATGAACCAATACGTCTTTTTTTGTCGGCCTAACAACTGTGACCAGTTTACTTATTTGATCAAAGAAGCCCCCAACTACCTTGCCGAAAAAGAAGCATTGTTAGAGCAGGGGTTGATCATCGAAGGGGATGTGATTGTTGCTGATTGTGCGGAGACTGCGATTGAAAAATTCCGCCAGATTAATCTCAATGCAATCGAGGATTACATTCAGCACGATCCTACCGTTGGCTTTACGACTTTTATCGTGGAAACGTATCATTCGCTGCGTCGCCGGCTTGGAATGAAATCATGATTGTTGATATTTATCAGGTTGATGCCTTTAGCGCGTCATTGTTTCAAGGAAACCCGGCAGGGGTGTGTATCTCGACGTCCATGTTGGATGAAGCAACTATGTTATCCATTGCCGAGGAAATGACTGTCTCTGAAACGGCGTTTCTTGCCTTAGATACCATGTCCTTACGCTGGTTTACACCGAAAGTAGAAGTCTCACTCTGCGGTCATGGCACGCTTGCAACAGCACATATTTTAGCTGAGCGCGGTGATGTTAAGATGGGTGACAATGTCACTTTTTATACCCAGTCTGGACCGCTTGAGGTGACGATACAACGCGAGGGGATCGCGATGGCATTTCCTGTTCCAGAGCTGGTAGAGGTAACACCAAATCCATCGCGGCTAGAAGGTTTAGGTATACATGGCTCTGTTATCCGCGCGAGTTATTGCTTTGGCGAAAAAGAGCTATTGGTGGTTAATTCTGAAGACGATGTAAAAGCGCTGTCTCCTGATTTTGCTGCGCTAACTACGCAGCCTGGGCGTGGCGTGGTGGTAACTGCAGCAAGCTCTGATAACACGGTCGATATTGTCTCTCGCTACTTCGCCCCTTGGGTAGGGGTGAATGAAGATCCCGTGACGGGTTCGGCGCATTGCGCGCTGGCAGCGTATTGGTCAAAAGCATTGAGTAAAAAGCAGCTTATCGGTTATCAAGTGTCCGCGCGCGGTGGGCATATCAAGATGACGCTTACCAACGAGCATGTGTTGCTACAAGGCCAAGCAGTGACCGTATTTGGCGGAAAGTTAGATTTAAGTAAGACCTAGCAAAAATCAGCGCAACCAAAAAAGAGGCCAAACGGCCTCTTTTTCAGTGGTGAAGTGGCGTTACGCCACTTGTACTTGTTGTTGCTCGATTTCTTCACTGGGCGTAGTATTGGATTCAGCGCCGTGCATCCARCGGATCAGCGTACCGGATAGAGTCAGCAAGATCAGACCTGAAATCGCTGCTGTCGCGGCAATGCCACCGAAGATCGCCATGGCACCATAGTCACCCACATGCGAACCAATGATACCTGCAACATAGTTAGCAATCGCGTTAAAGCCAAACCAGGCGCCCATCATTAGAGAGGCCAAACGCAGTGGTGCAAGTTTGGTGACCAGCGATAAGCCAATTGGAGAGAGGCAAAGTTCGCCTAACGTGTGGAAGAAGAACGCGCCCACTAGCCAGAACATCGAGGTTTTCACCGTGGTGTCGCCGCCTTGCTCTAACACGGCCCCGATCATGCACAAAAAACCAAGCGCCAGCATAAATAACGCCATGGCAAATTTGACCGGTGAGCTAGGCTCTTTAGAACCCAGTCGCACCCACAATGATGCCGCTATAGGCGCACAGATAATGATGAAGAAGGGGTTGAGTGACTGGAACCATGCCGCTGGGATTTCAAACCCACCCACCATGCGATCCGTGTACTCCTGGGTGTAAATATTCATCAACCCGCCAGCCTGTTCAAAGCCAGCCCAGAAAATGATCACGAACAAACCCATCAATAAGATGACTTTAAGGCGATCGATTTCTTGCTTGGTCAATGGTGCATTGGTCTTAGAATGATTGGCATCTCGTGCTTGTTGTGCCGCGGGAACACGACCGATATTACCTAGCCAAGCGTTGGCCATGGTTAGCTGGATGATCAAGCTAATCACCATACCAATACCGGCAGCAAAAAAGCCATATTGCCAGCCGTAAGCGCTGCTCACTGTGCCCGCAACAAAACCGGCTAATAATGAACCAATATTGATGCCCATATAAAAGATGGTAAACGCACCATCACGACGATGATCGCCTTCATGATAAAGGTCACCCACCATCGTCGAGATGTTGGGTTTAAATAGGCCAGAGCCCGCAATCAGTATGGCTAAGCCAGCATATAAAGTGTGTACCGTATCTAAGCCATATTGGTGAGCAGGGAAGGCCAGAGTAAATTGACCGATGGCCATTAAGGTACCACCTAGAATCACGGCTCGACGCTGACCGACAAAGTTATCGGCAAACCAACCGCCGATGAGTGGCGTGATATAAACGAGGCCGGTGTAATAGCCATACAGCTCTAGCGCGTCTTTGGTGGACCAGCCTAAACCGCCATTGATGGTTTGATCGGTGAGGTAAAGCACCAAAATCGCACGCATGGCGTAATAGGAAAATCGCTCCCATAGTTCCGTGCCGAAGAGTAGAAAAAGTCCCCGAGGGTGACCAAGTATTGTTTTTTGGTTTTCCATAACTATCTAATTATTCGTGAGTTTTGTTGGGTCTGCATTTCTTCAATCGGCGTGCAGTACATTGCCG
>NZ_MUFF01000035.1:0-23273 GCF_001996105.1 Salinivibrio sp. IB643 | reverse complement strand
CTATCATATGACGCAATCCAATTTTATAGATTAGTAATCGTTATCACTCCTTTTTACCCGTCATTCCGCACCTAATCATCTAATAAATTATGTGACTCTCCTCACGTATCGAATGACTAGATCATTCAATGGTGGCTACCCAAGTCGGTTTCTGATGTTGGTATTCGGTTACACTATCTCTCACTACTATCAGGAGGTTAAAGGTGACTCGTCATCATAAATCACATGCCTGTCTGCTAGTACCTCAAAGGCAGCAAGATTTTGCAATTGTCATGAACGTGTCGGTCTCTTCGGCAAAATAAATTCTAAAAATATCTGCGGAATCTCGGTTTTACATTTAACTGCCATTTATTTTTATGTTGCAAAACCAAAAATCTGTGTTAAGTATACGGTGCTTAACGCAACAGCAAGTTGATGATAGAAAACTCATTGACTAACATTAGCGTAATGAATCTTAGTTGTTTCATCTAGGCGTTAGGTTATAGCCCATTTAACTTTTCTTTTCTACTAAGGGGACAATATGCTGCTAGCAACACTTGCGATTATCGCTGGATTTGCGTTGTTGGTATGGAGTGCCGACCGATTTGTCGACGGCGCGGCTGCGAGTGCTCAGTACGCCAACGTGCCTCCTTTATTAATCGGCATGTTGGTGGTCGGGTTTGGCACATCCGCGCCAGAAATGGTGGTTTCGGCGATGGCCGCGATGGATGGCAACCCGGCGTTAGCGTTGGGCAATGCGATAGGCTCTAACATCGTCAATATCACCTTAATACTCGGGGTCACCACGCTGATCGCCCCGATTGCGGTGCATTCCACCATTGTCCGTAAAGAATTACCGATTCTTCTCGTCGTCACTTTGGCGGTTGGCGCCATGCTATGGAATTATGCCATTAGCTTTACCGAAGCCTTGATCTTAATCGGTGGATTTTTACTGCTGGTTGGATGGTCCATCAAACATGCTATGCAAACCAAAGACGATCCGCTCGCGCAGGAGGTGAATGCCGAGCTAACCAATCAACCACTTTCTCGAAAACAGGCGTTGATATGGCTGGTGATTGGCCTAGTGCTGCTGATTATTAGCTCGCGGATTTTGGTATGGGGCGCGGTTGAAATCGCGCAACAACTTGGCGTGAGTGATTTGATCGTTGGCCTAACCATCGTCGCCCTCGGCACTTCCCTCCCTGAATTGGCAGCGTCTATCATCGCCGCCCGCAAAGGCGAACATGATATCGCCGTGGGCAACGTGGTCGGCTCGAACATGTTCAATGCGCTGGCCGTGATTGGTATCGCCGGCCTTATCGAGCCCATTAACGAGATTGGTAGAGAAGTCTTCTGGCGAGATTGGATGGTGATGCTGGCTGTGACCGTATTGCTGATTTTGGTCTCTGTTCGCTTTGGCAAGACACGCGAAATTAACCGCGCGGAAGGGGTATTACTGCTCGCCTGCTATGTGGGTTACACCAGCATGCTGGTTTATGCGACGCACTCAGCTTAATGCTTAAAAGTAAAAGCGATTAAGAGCCAAACACCTGCTGATTTCACACATAGTTACACAACGGTGCGCTTTTGCGCTTTACATCAATCGCGACTAGATGAACACTGCGTGGCACAGTACAATGGCAGCTCATGTCGCGTAGAGTCAGTAAAATACTATGAGTAACACGACGGCGAAGAAGCCGAGTCCCCTGTTTGAAATCCTGTTCAACGTTTTTATCCCCTCGATCATCCTGATGAAGTTGAGCGGGGATGAATACCTAGGCACAGCCATGGCATTGGTCGTCGCTTTGGCGTTTCCTCTCATATACGGCGGGATGGATCTGGTCCGCCACCAGAAATTCAATTTTATCGCTGCACTTGGCTTTATCAGCGTGTTACTGACAGGCGGGATTGGCTTGTTGGAGCTAGATACGCGTTGGTTAGCCTTGAAAGAGGCGCTGATCCCGGGCCTCATCGGTTTAACCGTATTAGGCTCAACCTTTACCCGCTACCCACTGATGCAAAAGTTAATATTGAATGACACCGTGCTCAACCTCTCGTTGATTAATCAGCGTTTAAAAGAGAATGGTCAATCCTCGGCCTTTGAACGTTGTCTAATGCGGTCTAACTATCTATTCGCCAGCACCTTTGCGTTTTCATCAGCGATGAATTACTTCCTGGCGACTTGGATCGTGACCAGCCCTGCGGGCACGCCCGCCTTTAATGAAGAGCTGGGTAAGATGACGCTATACAGTTATCCGATGATTGCTATCCCTAGCATGTTGATGATGTTCGGTATTTTCTATTACATTTGGCGTCAGGTACGCGCGATGACATCGCTAGAAACAGAGCAAATCTTCCACCTCAAATAACAACTCTGACACGCCTTACTTTGCCCCCGACGCTGGGCGTTTCGGCTTCGCCTGGAACTGCTTAATGCTCTTTTTCGCATTCGTGCGTCGGTTGGCTTTCTTGTCGCGAGGAGCGCGTTTACTTTCCCCTATCGATGGTTTGTCTGTCACCGGGAAACCGTCCAGCGCTTGCACGGGCAATGCTCTTTGCGTGAGATGACGAATGGCGTTCAGTGCGTCCATTTCGCCATGACACACCAAAGACATGGCCACACCTTGTTCACCAGCACGAGCAGTGCGCCCCACGCGGTGAATATAGGTCTCGGCGTGCATGGGCAATTCAACATTAATCACCACCGGTAAGTGTTCAATGTGAATGCCACGCGCTAATAGATCGGTGGCGATCAACACGTTGATTTGGCCAGATTTGAATTGCGCCAGGGCTTGCTCTCGCTCGGTTTGAACTTTATTGCCATGCAGTGCACTGGCCGAGATGCCCGCTTTGTTGAGCTTTTTCGCCAAGCCATCGGCATTTTCTTTCGCTCCCACAAACACCAACACCTGCGGCCAAGCATGCTGCTTGATGCATTCAATCAAGGCTTTCGCTTTGCTGCCTTTGTTGACCAAGTAAAGTGTTTCTGTGACCTCTTGATTGGTGCTGTTTTCTTGATGCGCGGCGAGCTGTTTTGGCGCAACCATTAGCTGGTTGGCTTTTTGCTTGAGCGCATCGGAAAACGTCGCTGAAAACATCGCGGTTTGGCGTTTACGTGCAGTTTGCATCGCAATATTTTGCACATCCGGCCAAAACCCCATATCGAGCAAACGATCCGCTTCATCCAAAATAAGATAATGTACCGTGCTCAAATCCAAACCATTATTGGCTAAATCTACCAAGCGCCCTGTCGTCGCCACAAAAATGTTGGGATTGTACGCCAGTGCTTGTTGTTGCGCCGCTTTATCAACACCGCCACACAAGCAAATGGCACTGAGATCTAAGGCGCTACCCACTTGGTTGATCGCGTCACTGACCTGCATCGCCAGCTCACGCGTTGGCACTAAAATCAGCGCTTGATGCTGAGGGTTTGCGTTTAACGCTTCCAACAAAGGCAAACCGTAGGCAAGCGTTTTGCCGCTGCCGGTGTTTGCCAATGCCAAGACATCGTTACCCGCTAACAGCTCTGGGATCGCCAACGCTTGAATGGCCGTTGGTTGTTTAAACGTGTTGGGCAGCGCGTGAAGCAATTCAGAACACAAGGAGAGAGTAGAAAACGGCATGAACGAGACCTTTATTTAGCGGCAGCCAACATCACAAAGATGCGTGAAAACAGGGCGCGGACTGTACCACACTCTGCTCGATAACCCCGCCTATTTTAGACGCTCACACCGTACGTGTTACTTCCACCCTTGACGCCACTTCTCGTCACTTTTGAGCTCACGCCAGTCAATCGGATACTCTTTTTTCGACAGCACCGACTCGAGCACGCACAACACCACCACACCGTCTTCATCATACTCGACGTCGGAGACCAAAAAGTGCTTCTCGCGATGGATAGGTTTTACCGCCGTCCACTTGCTATTGCGTAATTTGGCTGGATTGATTTGATTCACGCTCACCCCGTTAGATATTGATTCGGTTAAAAATGACGATACCCAGTACGAACGTGGTTCGGTTTGGTTCAGTAGTTGGGGGTCGACTCGTGCGATTTCTTAGTGCGGTACTACTGCCCTCACCTGCCAACCCCTTCTGTACAAAAAACGCTCAAATGTGACGCAAATTATAATTCCGTATCGCAGTCAGAATTATTACTTGATTGCAACACCGAAAACATGAAAAGCTTACCACATGAAAAGCTTTTCACACCTTCAGAGAGTGTAGACATGAACGATAAAATAGCATCTAAGTTACTAGTTGCGCTGGGCGGTAAAGAGAACATCCGCGCAATGGAGCATTGTGCGACCCGCCTGCGTGTCGTCGTGAATGATGATGCCAAAGTAGATGAAAAAGCCGTCAAGAATACGTCTAGGGTCGCCGGTTATTTCCTGCAATCAGGACAGCATCAGGTGATTTTAGGCACTGGATTGGTGAACGTGGTTTTCGCCGAAATGAAGAATTTGGTAGACAAGGATTTGGAAGACACCAAAGGCGCTGTTTATGACAACATGAACCCGTTCCAGAAAGGCCTTCGCGCGCTAGCGGATGTATTCATTCCATTGATCCCGGTGTTAGTTGCGACCGGTCTATTCATGGGATTACGTGGCTTTGCTCAACAGTTGGGTATCACTCTGTCTCCTGATGTACTCGTCATGACACAAGTGGTGACAGACACCGTCTTTATTTTCCTACCAGCCCTAGTGGTTTGGTCCTCGTTCCAACGCTTTGGCGGTACACCAGTTATTGGTATGGTGCTGGGCCTCATGCTGATCGCCCCTATGCTGCCAAACGCCTGGGCCGTGGCTGCAGGGGATGCCGAGCCTCTCTCTTTCGGTATTTTTCAGGTTCAGGGTTTTCAGGGCACCATTATTCCGGCGCTAATCGTAGGTATTTTCAGTGCCAGCCTGGAGCGCTGGATCAAGTCATGGATGCCGTCTGTAGTGGCACTAGTGTTTACACCATTTCTCACCATCACCATTGGTATGCTGGCAGGCTTACTGATAATCGGCCCTATCTTCAACGTTGTTGAACATGGCGTCATGATCTCTTCAGAAACTATCGTGAACCTGCCGTTTGGTATCGGTGGTGCGATCTTCGGTGCCTTGCAGCAAGTGCTGACGGTGACTGGTCTACATCACAGCCTGCTGGTGGTAGAGCTGAACTTCCTGTCCACGCTGAAAGTGAACCCACTGAACGCACTGATCACCGCCTCAATGGCCGGTCAGGCTGGCGCAGCGATTGCTTATACCATGACGCTGAAAGACAAAAAGCAGAAAACGCTAAACTACTCTTCCATCGTGCCGTGCTTCTTTGGCATCACTGAACCGCTGCTGTTCGGTATCACGCTCACCAACAGCAAGGTGTTTGCCGCCGGTATGATCGGTGGTGCAATTGCAGGGGCATTCGCCACCATCATGCATATCGCGCCTTCAGTGATGGGTGTGACTTACTTGCCTGCGATCCCGGCTTATCTGGGCCATGGCTTGATGATGTATATCGCGATGATCGTCATCGGCATGTCCGCTTCCATGATCGCCACCCGAGTTCTTCTTAAAACCTCAAAAGCATAAAGAGTACATAGAAGCCCAGCAATGGGCTCTTAACGCCTATGAATTCACTACTAGCTCAAGCCAACATCGTTATGCGCCAGGCCACGCCGTCACCGGACGACCACTGGCGTCCGAAATTTCATATCACACCGCCTGCTGGTTTGCTGAATGATCCAAACGGGTTTATCCAGCTAAATGGCCAATACCACCTGTTTTTCCAGTGGCACCCTTTTGCTTGCCAACACGCAACCAAGTTTTGGGCGCACTGCACCAGCCAGGATCTGGTCAATTGGCAGCTCCACTCCACCGCGCTGGCACCAGATGCAGCTTACGATAAAAACGGCTGCTATTCCGGCAGTGCATTCGAGCTGAATAACGAGCTATATCTGTGCTACACCGGCAACCTGAAAGATGAAAACAACCAGCGCAAGTCGACCCAGTGTCTAGCGAAGGCTACCGACACTAAGCTCGAAAAATATGAAAAGTTGGGACCAGTCATCGCAGAGCAACCGCGAGGATATACCGCCCATTTCCGCGATCCGAAAGTCTGGCAGCAGGACGGACGCTGGTATTGCGTGTTGGGTGCACAAACGGACCAATTGACTGGGCAAATACTGCTTTACACCTCAGACGATGCCAAGCAGTGGACTTTTGCAGGGCCCATCGCGGGAGAAGGCATCAACAGCGTCAGTGATTTTGGCTACATGTTTGAATGTCCGGATCTGTTTTCACTGGATGGAAAAGATGTGCTAATCGGATGCCCTCAGGGCATAGCGCCGCGTGGCATGGATTTCCACAATCGCCACAACAATGGCTATTTTGTGGGCCAGCTGGATTATCGAAATGTCCAGTATCGCCATGGCGAGTTCCAACCTCTCGATCGTGGCTTTGAGTTTTACGCACCGCAAACCACGCAAGCGGAAGACGGTCGACGACTGCTCAGCGCCTGGATTGGGATCCCGGACGAAGATGACCAGCCTACTGTTCAACATAACTGGATTCATGCCTTGTCTTTAGTGAGAACTCTACATCTTATCGACGGTAAGGTTTACCAAAAGCCAGTAGACGCGCACAAAACGCTGCGCGTCAGCAAACAGCATTGGCCGGCGCAGCGATTAACGCCGGAGCGCGCTTTCAGTTTTGATAGCGATAACTGCTTTGAATTGAAAGTAAAAATCGAAGAGCTGGCAGGTTCCTTCTCGCTGAGGCTGGCGGAAGTAAATGGCGAGTATCTCGATATCACTTTCGACAACTATACCGCGTTATTCAAGGTGGTTCGCAGTCAAACAGCATACCGTAGTGGCAGCCGCGAGTGCGTGCTAAGCCGCACAGATACTCTCGACCTGCAGATATTCTTTGACCACTCGATTGTGGAGATTTTTGTCAACCAGGGTGAAGAAGTCTTCTCTTTGTGTGTTTTTCCATCCAAAGCGAAATCCAGCACGACGATGACGACCACAGGATCCTGTATAATCAGTCACCTTGTTAGATACGACTACTGAGAATAAGAACTCGACATATGCCAACCATCAAAGAAATTGCACAGCTAGCGGAAACGTCTACCTCCAGCGTATCTCGGGTCATTAATAGCTCTGGCTATGTTGGGAAAGCGGCGCGAGAGCGTATCCAGCGCGTGCTGGATGAAACCGGCTATCGTCCCAACGCGCTTGCAAAAGCCCTGCACTCCAAACGTAGTCAGACCATCGGTGTGATCCTGCCGAAAATCAACGCGACGTCATCCGGTGAAAATATTGCCGGCATTGATCACTACTATGCCGACAAGGGCTACTCCATCATCCTCGGCAACACCAACCACAATGTTGCGAAAGAGCTGGAGTTTCTGGATGTGTTCCGCGAGAAGCAGGTCGACGGCATCATTCTGGTGGCTACCGAGATCACGCCGGAGCATGAAGCAAAGTTTAAAACACTGAACCTGCCACTGGTAGTGATGGGGCAGTCCGCGACCGGTATCGCTCCCAGCGTGGTATTTGATGAAGCGGCAGCAGCGAAAGACATGGTCGATTATCTGATCTCAGAAAATCATCAGCGTATCGCCTACATTAGCGTGTCTGAAGCCGACATTTCCATTGGTCAGAAACGCAAACAAGGCTACCTTAATGCCTTGTCGTACCACAAGATGGAAGTGAACCCGCATTGGATAGCCATCGGCGACTTTTCCGTTACCAGCGGGTACACGGCGTGCCAAGCGATTTTTGATCATAGTCACATCAAGCCGGATTGCGTGTTTGCCGCTAACGACAAAATGGCCATTGGTGCCATCAACTACCTGCTTGAGCACCACTACCGCGTACCCGAGGATGTCAGTGTGTGTGGTGTGGGCGGCGGCATGCTGTCTGCTTACTACAACCCGAAAATCACCTCACTAGTCTATGACTTCAACGAGTCGGGACGTATTGCCGCGGAATTGCTGCATGGTTTTATTGACAAGTCAATGGAGGATCCAAAGAACCATGTTAGCTATGTGCCCTACTCCCTGGCCGTGCGGGAAAGCACCCAGAAAAAATAAACGTCGTCTCTTTTCTGATCAACCAAGATGCTATTTCCCCACTAACAATTAATAGGTAGCTAGACGGGTACGCACGGCTGGCGGAAGTGATGACCATACTCATCCGCCACATGCAATAATGCGACACAAATGAATTGAAATGCACAATAAATATTACAGTAGAAATATATGTGGCAAGATATAGTGCCTTGCATTGTGTCAAAATGCCTAACTATTATGACAGAGCGATTAAACATGACAAAAATTTGGGTAACCGGTGATGCGGTTGTTGATCTTATCCCGGACACAGAAAACTCCTACCTGAAGTGCCCAGGTGGCGCGCCTGCCAACGTGGCCGTCGCCATTTCTCGGTTGGGTGGCGATGCCGGGTTCTTTGGCCGTATCGGTAACGATCCTCTGGGGCGTTTTCTGGTGCACACACTGACAGAGGAGAAGGTCGATACTACAAAGCTGCATCTTGATGAGGAACACCGTACCTCTACCGTGGTTGTCGATCTGGATAGCAACGGCGAGCGCAGCTTCACCTTTATGGTAAAACCGAGTGCCGATCAGTTCACCACGGACGCCGATATCCCCGCTTTCACGGCCGATGAGTGGCTGCATACCTGCTCGATAGCCCTAGCCAATGACCCAAGCCGTAGCGCGACACTCGAAGCCATGCGCCGCATGAAAAAAGTTGGCGGCTTTGTCAGCTTTGACCCGAATCTTCGTGAGGAAGTGTGGTCGAACCAGGACGAAATAAAACCCGTTGTGCATGAAGCAATTACGCTGGCCGACGTGGTGAAATTTTCGGAAGAAGAACTGTTATTTTTGACAGATACCCTAACACTGGAAACCGGCATTGAAGCGCTCAAGGCATTCAATAACACCCTGGCGCTCATCACTCAGGGCGCTAAAGGCGCGTTGGTGATCTTTGGCGGTCAGCAGGCTATCGTTCCGAGCAAACCGGTGTCACCAGCCGATACCACAGGTGCGGGCGATGCCTTCGTAGGCGGTTTGCTGGCTAAACTGTCTCAGTCTGGCTCATGGCAAAATAACACGACCATCCAGGCTGCCGTGATCTGGGCCAACGGCTGTGGCGCGCTGGCAACCACCCAAAAAGGGGCGATGACCGCTCTGCCAACTCAACAAGCACTAGCGGACTTTCTTTCCGCATAGTCCGCGGATTCAACCGCGAGGTGCAACACTCTCGTCTGCAGCCTGGCATAACTTGTCAAAGATAACGCTAGGCTGCCTAAAACCAAGACATTTTCTTGGTCGAGCATTCAAACGGGCCACAGCTTGCATCACCTCTTCTTCAGTGATTTCACGCAGGTCAGTGCCCTTGGGAATATACTGCCTGAGCAGCCCGTTACTGTTTTCGTTTAAACCTCGCTCCCATGATGAATAAGGGCGAGCAAAGTAAATTTCTGTCTCTAATGCCTCGGCTATCGCCCACGGAAAACGCATGAACATCCCCGTCATGAAAGGCTTCCCACCACGGTCGCCAAGTACTCTTGGTCCATCGCGCACATCATTCGCTTGCGTTGAATGCCGGCTTTGAAACTCTTCTCTTGCTTTAATAAATTCAAAACCATTTGCCTTATTCGTGCAAAAACTTCAGCTCGGTCATCTACCCTAATTCGGCAGGCGTCTTCTTTTAATCCAACATCGAGTTGCCAGTGCATTGATTCAATTAACCAGTGCGAGCGAGTGGCATCATGAAGCTCTTTCGCTGTCAGTGCTTTTGAGCTTATATAATAGCGTACAGAAATATCGGATTCGTCGGCGTGTTTGCCTTCTTGTCGAACACTCACCATGATGCCCATCGTTTTTAGTTCAGGCCAATCATAAGCCAAATCACCTAATACACTTAAATCGGTATTGATGAGTGCACATCGTGTTTCTAAACGTCCATGCGATTTCTCTTGTGATGAGTAGCTATCGCCATCAAAATGTTTAAGCATTGAGGGGCGGTAATAATTATCAAACGCTTTATCTAACTTACCTTGGTTTCCTTTAACAGCGAGCAAACAATAGGAATTTTTATTAATGATTTTCTGTGCGATTTTTCGCTAACAACCCATGGCATATATAGTAATCAAACACCCAGAAATATAAAGCAATTCCAGCAGTTTAATTATTTCAGTAATCTCATTGGTTTTACTATTTACTTTTGATTGCCCGAGGCATACACCATTTGCGGTTGCGAACGCATTAACCATATCAATCGCAGCTTGGTCTGTTACTCGGTTATATGATCCCTCTCAGTGTTTTTCCATCAATGGCAACTACTTCGCCATCTGTTAATTCATGACACGATTTCATCCATTCTATGAAGGCTTTTTGTAATGCTTTTGTACTGATTGTTTCCATCACTCTTGCAATCGTATCTGCCGAGTGTGAGGTTTTACCTGATAAGCCAAATCGTAATAAAAAATCACTCTACTTACGTCCATAATCACTAATTCCTTTCCAGGTATCATGACCAGACAACACCGCACAGATCGTTATCAAAATAATATCTGATAACATATGTTCAACTTTTCCTTCTTGGCGAATGTCTCTAATGGAAACGAAATGCATAAATAGACTTTTATCTACTGTCATTTTTAATTTCCTAAACGTTAGGAGATCATTAAATCGCACTGAAAATGATCAACAAATTGATCCTTTTTTTCACTTATTTTAATTAATAAATATGGCATGACGCACGTTTTTTAGCCTTAAGTGGCAACTAAGTCATTAAATAGCTAGCCCAGGCATGGTGCGGATCTTCATGCGTTTTCCCTGGCATGCAGCCTCTCTCTGCTCGGGCATTCACTCTACCCCCAAGCGATAAGCTGTAACCATCCATCCACTCACCTCGCTACCGCCGATCAGTTGTCGGCACCTAACACGCCATTTATTGGCTACTTTGCGGGTTAGTGTATCAAGCGCTGTGTTGGTTTTCGTGCGCTATTGTCCAAAGTGTTAGCCAAGCCTTGTTTTGTTAGATTGGTCCCAAAAAGGCGAGTCGTAATCGCCTGATTCGGGTTTGAACGTTGCGAGTTATTTTGATTGAACGAGATTTTAGGTAGGAAGATGAGTGACTTTTGCTGACTGAATTGTTTCTTCAATCAGAGCTTCATATGTTGCTGCTTGTCCTGCGGGGAGTAATTGACGATGCATTTCTCGGCGCACGTTTGTATCAAATAAGCGTTCTGCCACCCATCCAGTTAGATAAAGTGCCGATAAACATCCACCAGCCGTGGCGATATTGCCATCAATCACTAACGGCTGGTCTTGCACTTCTGCGCCCATGGCTTCAAGGGTAGGTTTAGCATCGGGATGCGTGGTCAGTTGACGCCCGCCTAACAACCCTAATCGATACAAAATAAAGGAGCCCGCACAAATCGAGCCGATAAGTTGGTGATTGGGATTAAGCGATAGAGCTTTCATAAACGCATCGTCGTTTAATGCGGCAGGTACGCCTTTATAGCCACTGGTAATCAATACAACATCAGCTTCACTTGCTTCACTGAGTTCCCCATCTGTTGTTACCGAGAGCCCAAGCGTCGATATGTGTTCGGATTTGGTACCAAGTACGCGTACATTCCAATGTTGAGGGAGACGTCCAAAGATGTCGCGCATGAGAAAGAAATCGATGTCAGTAAACGCATCAAATAGCACAATCGCAACGGTATACATAATATCCTTTTACATTATAGCCATTTATTTCAATAAGATATCATGATTTACGATAAAAGGAGAGCAAACCACCGCATAACATGTATACGGTGGTGAGGATCATTTACCTTACCGCGCAAAGCGGGTGGCGTGGAAGGCGAGGTGTTCATCAATAAAAGTACTGATGAAAAAGTAGCTGTGGTCGTAGCCGGGTTGCATGCGCAAGGTGAGCGGGGAGTTGTGTGTCTCTGCCGCTTGTTTCAGGGCTTGCGGGTTAAGCTGCTCGGCCAAAAAGCCGTCTTTATCGCCTTGGTCCACCAGCATCGGCATGGCGGTGGGGCCTTGGGCGAGTAACACGGTGGCATCGTAGGCTTGCCATGTTTGTTCGTCATCGCCTAAATAAGCGCTAAAGGCCTGTTTGCCCCACGGGCAATCGGTGGGATGACAAATGGGGCTGAACGCGGAAATACTGCTGTAGCGTGAGGGATTACGCAAACCAATCACTAGCGCGCCGTGGCCGCCCATGCTGTGTCCGGCAATCGCGCGCTGGTTGTTGACCGCAAAGTGCGATTCAATCAGCTCGGGCAGCTCATTGGCGACGTAGTCGTACATCTGGTAGTGCGACTGCCACGGCGCTTGGGTGGCATTAACATAAAACCCCGCCCCTTGGCCGAGATCGTATTGATCGGAGTCCGCCACACCCTCGCCGCGCGGGCTGGTGTCCGGCGCCACAATCGCCATGCCCAAGGTGGCGGCTTGTTTAAACGCGCCGGCCTTTTGCATAAAGTTTTCGTCGGTGCAGGCCAGGCCCGAGAGCCAGTAGAGTACGGGCACCGGTTGGGTGTTGGCTTTCTCAGGCAGAAAGATCGCAAAGATCATTTTGCCGTTGGTGGCACTAGAGTCATGCTGCCAACGTTGGTGCCAACCGCCTGCGACTTTGTTTTCGCTTATTTTTTCTAGTTGCATGGTTATTTTACCGCCGCGTTGCCACGGCGGCCGTCCTGTTATTGGTCCATGTGGATCACGCTGCGAATGCTTTTGCCTTCGTGCATCAGTTCAAAGGCGCGGTTCACTTCATCAAGGCCCATGGTATAGCTGATAAATTCTTGCAGGCCAAACTCACCATCGAGGTAACGCTCAACAATGCCGGGCAGCTCTGAGCGGCCTTTTACGCCACCAAACGCCGAGCCTTTCCAAACACGCCCTGTCACCAGCTGGAATGGACGGGTTGAAATCTCTTGGCCGGCGCCGGCAACCCCAATGATCACTGACTCGCCCCAGCCTTTGTGGCAGCATTCTAGGGCTTGGCGCATCACATCGACATTACCGATACATTCAAACGAGTAATCGACCCCGCCGTCGGTCATCTCGACAATCACTTGCTGGATAGGTTGATCGTGATCGTTAGGATTAATCACATCGGTGGCGCCCAGCTGTTTGGCGAGGGTGAATTTGCTTTCATTGATATCAATGCCGATGATGCGGCTTGCGCCGGCCATACGAGCGCCGATGATGGCTGACAGGCCAATGCCGCCCAAACCGAAAATCGCTACGGTATCGCCTTTTTCTACTTTGGCGGTGTTCATCACTGCGCCCATGCCGGTGGTGACACCACAGCCAAGCAAGCAAACTTCTTCCAGCGGCGCGGCTTTGCTCACTTTCGCCAATGAGATCTCTGGCAATACCGTGTATTCCGAGAAAGTCGAGCAGCCCATGTAGTGGAAAATGGTCTCGCCGTTAATCGAAAAGCGCGAGGTGCCATCGGGCATCAGGCCTTTGCCTTGGGTTTCACGCACTGCGCCACATAGGTTGGTTTTGCCCGATAGACAGAATTTACACTCGCCACATTCGGCAGTGTAAAGCGGGATCACATGATCGCCCACTTCTACGCTGGTCACGCCCTCGCCGACCATTTCAACAATGCCGCCGCCTTCGTGGCCAAGAATAGAAGGAAATACCCCTTCAGGATCGTCACCCGATAGGGTAAAGGCATCGGTATGACACACGCCAGTAGCGACGATTCTTACAAGGACTTCACCTGGCTTAGGTAATTGAACGTCGACCTCTTCCATTTTCAGGGGTTCACCTGGCCCCCATGCGACCGCGGCTTTTGATTTGATATGCGTTTGTCCCGGCTTGATTGTTAGTGCCATTGGAGAATCCTTTTTGTTCACGATTACGACCTAACTATGCTAACTAAGTTAGTTTTAGTTATAATCTGGCAAAATTGAAAATCATTATTTCACTGTCGTAATAATATGTGTCAGTGAATATAGACAGGGTAGACGGTAATGGCACCCCATTGGGAAGGATTAAACGAATTTTTATCGGTAGCCGAGCATGGCAGCTTTACCCAAGCGGCTAATAAATTGGACATCACGGTGGTGTCGGTAAGTCGTCGGGTGGCTGCGCTTGAGGCGTATTTGGGAGTGAAGCTGTTTCATCGCACCACCCGCAAAGTGTCACTCACCGACGAAGGTGAGCTCTATTATCAACGCTGCCGCCCACTGCTCGCGGCCTTGGTCGATGCTGAGCAAACCATTACTCAATCGCAAGCGCTTCCTTCTGGGCTGGTCCGCGTCACTGCGCCGGTGAACTTTGGTGAGCAATATATTGCCCCTTTACTTGCGCCATTTTTAACCGCTTACCCGCAAGTGTCGATCGATTTACACCTGACTAACCGACGCGTAGATCTCACCGATACCGGCACCGATGTGGCAATTCGTATTGGTCACTTACCCGACTCGAGCCTTAAGGCAAAACGGTTGGGATCGCGCCAATTAACCATTTGTGCCAGCCCTGGCTATTTAGCCGCTCATGGCTCTCCTGACTCACCCAGTGCACTCAGTCGCCATACCTGTTTGGTGGGCTCAAATGAACATTGGCATTATCAAAGCAGCGGTAAAATTCGCACACTGACCGTATCGGGAAAGTTACGCTGTAACTCTGGTGTAGCCTTACTCGATGCGGCTAAGCATGATCTAGGCTTGGCGCAGCTGCCCCATTATTATGTGCAGGCAGCATTGGCAAACGGCGAACTGGTTGAGGTATTAACGGATTATCGGGTAGACGATGAAGGTATTTGGGCGCTCTACCCCAGCGGACGCCAGTTACAGCCCAAGGTAGCCGCGTGGTTAGAGTTTCTTGCCGACCACCTGCCCGACCACCAGCTGCGTACAAGCACGTCTGCATCAATGGGCGCACGATAGAAAAATCGCCAGCACGGGGCTGGCGATTGTTGTACGCGCTCATTCAAAGATGAATTAATGACGCGACGCCCGCAAGGTACCTGTTGTCGGTTTAATTGCCGAGATTTTAAAGGCGCCGACATGCTGGTCGAGCGTTTGTGCCAGACCGGCTAAGTCTTGACTGCTGGCCTCTAGACTATGGCTATCTTCCAAACCGGCTTGTGCCGCTTGGTTAACATTATCCATGTTGACGTTGATTTCATTCGCCACGCTCGATTGCTCTTCGGTCGCGGTCGCAACATGGGTGTTCATATCTAAGATAGTGCTTACCTGCGTGGCAATGCTTTCTAGTGCTGTCAGTGCTTGCTCAGTGGCACGGTTACCCTCGGTGGTCAATGCCTTGCTGGTATCCATAGCATCAACGGCATTTTTCGCTTCTTGCTGAAGCTGATCAATGGTCGATTGAATTTCTTCGGTCGATTGTGCGGTTTTAGTCGCTAGGCTGCGCACTTCATCGGCGACCACCGCAAAGCCACGTCCAGCCTCACCAGCACGTGCCGCTTCAATCGCTGCGTTCAAGGCAAGCAAGTTAGTTTGCTCAGAGATCCCGCGAATCACATCCAGAATCGAGACAATCGACTGAGTTCGCTCGGCCAACGAGGTGATCACCGTTGACATGTTATCCATCTCAGTGTCGAGTTGGTTAATCGTCGCGGTTGCCTCGGTCAGGGTTTGCTTGCCGGCTTCGGTTTCGCTATTCGCCGATGAGGCCGAGTCCGCCGCGCTAGACGCACTTTGCGAGATCTCATTAATGGTGGCGATCATTTCGTTCATTGAGGTGACCACCAACAAGGCTTGCTCGCTTTGTGACTCACCGCGCTTTAATGACTGCGCTGCTTTATCGCGCAATGATCCCGCCGAGCGGCCAAGCTCTTCACCGGTTTCGACCACGTTAGCGATGATTTGGTCGATTTTATCCACAAAGGTGTTAAACGCCTCTGAGATGCGAGTGATCTCGTTATTGCCGGCCACGGGCAAGCGCACGGTGAGGTCACCATCGCCTTTCGAGATATCTGCCAGCGCATGTTCTAATCCATTAAGCGGCGCGAATAAACGGCCAAGTAGCCACACTAGCACCAAGGTACAGCCGATAAAAATCAAGCCAATCGCGGTAAGCTGGGCGATGGCGATACCGTTAGCAGCGCTGTCTACCTCCGTGATTGGGATACCAACATCAAATGCACCCCACAGGCGGCCATCGACATAAACCGGCATCATAATGTCGTACACCCATACATCTTGCACATCGGCGTACCAGCGCGAATGCTGGGGCTGACCCTGGCCGGCACCGGCGACGGTATAATTATCGCTGTACACCTTATCAATTTTCTGTCTATCGCTATGGGCAATGGCTTTGATGTTTTTATCAATCATCACTGCGTAGCTGATGTCGTCTCGACCTTTAAGATCGGACACCATGTCTTGCAGATCAGCGGTAGGCGTGGAGGAGTTTTCTAAGATGTATTCCGCTCGGTCGGCAAGTAGCTCTGCCTGTGCTTGCGAACGCTTGAGAATAATGTTGTCAATCTCGTCATGCGAGATAAAGGTGGTTGCGGTGATGCTTGCAATGGCCGCAACGGCAAACATGGCGCATACTACGATTAAGATGAGTTTTTTCACTACGCTGCCTTTTAAATGATGGGGAAGGAATAAAGCCGTCACAACCGGCGCGTAATGTGCCGAAAAATTCAGTGGCGAATAAGATGAGAGACGGCTGACTTCCTCTCTGTACATAATTGTTAACCAGGATCATAGCGGTAGGTCATAGGTTAAACAAGTGATGCTTCGCAAAAGTGAAATTGGGCTGAGAGGTTAGCCGCAAAAATCATGATTATTAGTTGACTAAAGCGAAGCATGTTCGTGCCCAACATAAGCGGCAGTTAAGTGACGCCAAACCGCGTTGCGGGGAAGTAATTAAGTAATTTATGCACGATAAAGCAAAGCATCAAGGTGAGTACAATGGCGACTAAGTTGCTGCTGACGCGATATAAGGCATCATACATGAAGTCTTGGTTGGGGCTTAAGTATTGCCCGAATAAGATCCCGAGCGTTGCCATGGCCCCAAACCCCACGCCTGAGCCACCGGCCTCTTTTAAATGCGCTTTAGCAAACAACATGGTGCCCATCCAAAGCAGCGGGATCACCAAGATAAGCACGTTAAACCAATCATATAAAATGACTTGGCAGCCTACCCCATACACCACGCCCAACACAGTACCAATCGCCCGTTTACGCGCATAACTGAGCGAGCCGTTCCAATGCATCGGGAACAGTAATAACACGGTGGTGGCTTGTGCTGAAATCGAATCGCGCAAATCAAACAGCTGAAAGATAAAAAACGAGACCGTCGCCAACGTCGCGCCCATGAGTGCTTCATGCCGCATCCGATGGGATTGTTTTCCCTCTGCGGGTGCAGCAGGCGGCTGGCGCGGCGTGACATCAGGAATTAACCAGGTGACGAGATACGCCACTGCGACCGATAACACATTCGCGCCCAGGTTACCGAAGATTAAGGTATTAATCGGTAAATCGGGATAACTCGCAAAATGAAGCATGATGCTAAGGCTTAACACGCTGTTGGCACCAAAAAGAAAAAAACGCCCTTTTGACATGCAGGCAAATTTGTAGGTGAACAACAAGAATACCAAAGGCGTCATTAACCCTGGATGCGCGCCAAATAATCCGCCCAGCAGTCCAACTTCTAACCCACTGATCACCGCTGAGGCCAAAAGCTGACGCGCGGCACGGCCATTGATCACCGGGACAAGGCCGAGCAGCAACATTGGAGTGACGGTAAAAAACACCCCAAAGCTGCAGTCGAAAAACTTACAAATCGCGAATCCTAAGGTCGCGCCAGTGGCTATGCGCGCACATTGGCGTACATCATTATCGCTTAACGGGTGATGCCATAAATTCATTGCACTCGCTCTTAGTAGATGTAATGCAGCATACTCAGAAAGCCCACTTGTGCTTTTGCGAGCAGACCGCTTATCCCATGGTCAGGCACCAGTTGTACCGTGGCGCGAGCACCCGTGGGGAGGGCATGAGATGGCCATTCATCAAGTTGAATGTGCAGACGCATACGCTGTGCATCGCGTACCCATCGGTTCGAATTGGTGGGTGAGGCTAACTGGCCATTAGCATCGATTTGTCCCGCACTGACCCCCGCATCAACACTGGTAACATGACCGGCATATAAAGCGCCGGGCTCACTGTCAAACGCCACTAGCGCGGTATAACCTGCTTCAATGTTGCGCACACTTTTCTCACGAAAATCGGCAATCACTTGTGCACGTTCTGACACCAATGCCATGATTGGCTGGCCGGCACTGGCATAGGCGCCCACGTCTAATTGCAGGTTGGTCACTACGCCGTCATGGCTGGCTTTTACGGTGGTATACGATTGATTCAATTGCGCTTTCTTTAACTTGCTCAATGCCACTTGTTCGGCAATATTACTGGCACCATCACCGCCCCGTTGAATTTGAAGCGCACTGACACGCGCTTTGGCCGCTTCCCATTTGGCGCGTGCAGTATCGGTCGCGCTAATCGCATCGTCACGCTGCTGCTGCGACACACCATTTTTAGCAAATAGAGCTTTTAATCGAGTTGCTTCGCGTGCTTTTTGTGCCAATACCGACGCGAGCGCCGAGACATCTTGGCGCGCGGCCATCAAGGAGGCATCGAGCTGAGCATTGCTTTGTCTGGCCTGGGCAAGTGCGAGCTTTGCTTGGTCGACGGCAATACGGTAAGGCGCGCTTTCAATCCGAAACAGCACATCACCTTGGTGAACGTCTTGGTTGTTGTCGACCGCCAGCGCGCTGACTGGGCCACTCACTTGTGGTGCCACTTTGGTGACGGTGCGTGTCACCATCGCATGAGGCGTGAGTGGCATCGTATTATCTGCGATTAAAAAATAACCGAAAAGGATCAGAAAACTGAGCGCCGCTATTTTTACCCAGCGAGAAAATTTTTCATCCGGTGTCATTCGTGCTTATTACCTTTACTTATCTACATCATGATTGATTAGTGTTGCACTGGAAAGTATCGCGCTGAACAGCGTCGCCCTAACAAGAACGAGGTATCGCCTTGCTTTTTATTCATCTTGAGAAGACGTTACGTAATCGAGTGCGTTTTGATTGATGGTGACCAATACACGCTCTAAAGCCTCAAAATCTTCAGCGGCGATACTAGACAACAAATGTTTGCGTACCCGCAACACCCGCGCTTCGATACGCGACATTAATTCACAACCACTGTCGGTGACATGGACGGTTCGGGTGCGTTTATCTTCGGGTAAGCAGCGCCGTGTGATCAGCCCTTGTTCCTCAAGGTGCTTTAACGTGCGCATTAACGAGCCCAGCTCAATCTCTAACGCTTGCGCCAACTCACTTTGGCTGATGCCATCGCCCAATCGACGTAACATCCACAGCGCACTCCAGCGCGGATAACTGAGCCCAAGTGGTTCAAGCTCGGAATCGGCTACGCGTCGCCATAGTCGTGCGGTCCGTCCTAGATGTTCAGCTATCGACATATGTTCTGGATGTGAAGCGGTCATGCGATCTCTCCCTCAATCGTGCGGATTACTTAGCCTGCTAAGTAATAGAGAACAAGCAATATAAAATAGTTAGCAGGCTAAGTAAATATAAAGGTGATATAGATCACATAAAAATCGAAGAAGTTCGGCTTCGTGCTTGCTCGCTGAGACCGAACAACTCTGATAACCTAATCATCGTCATCTTTCTGTTTATAAAGGCATTACCATGCAAGATCTTTATGATCGTTATATCCGTTATCGCAGTCACCGTGTTGAGGTCCCACTGGATCACAGTGACGCCAATAGTACGCCGATCACTATTTTTGCTCGTGAAGTGGTTGATACACGCCATCACGAAGCAGATCTGCCGTGGTTGGTGTATTTCCAAGGTGGGCCAGGCATGGAGTCTCCCCGCCCCAACGGCGCCACAGGTTGGCTAAAACGCGCATTAGAGGATTATCGCGTGTTGTTGCTCGACCAACGCGGCACGGGATTAAGCGCGCCGGTAAACCACCAAACGCTTGCCCATCTCACACCTGCCGAGCAAGCAGCGTATCTGAGCCATTTTCGCGCCGACAGCATCGTGAAAGACGCCGAGTGTTTACGCGAGGCGTTAGGCATCAAGCAATGGGCGATCCTCGGGCAAAGCTTTGGTGGGTTCTGTGCCCTCACCTATTTGTCGTTCTTTCCGCAGTCCTTGTCTCGCGCGTTTGTCACCGGTGGGATCCCGCCGCTCAAGGGACACGCCGATGCGGTGTATCAAAAAACCTATCAGCGTGTGGAAGACAAGAACCAGCAGTTTTTCGCCCAATTCCCCGACGCACAAGCCCGCTGTCACGAGATTGCCCAGTACTTGCAAAACAATACGGTGACGCTGCCAAACGGTCAGCCGTTTACCGTTGAGCAATTTCAAACGCTGGGACTGAATCTCGGTCGCGGCCATGCCGGGCTGCCGCTGTATTACTTACTAGAACGAGCCTTTATAGAGGTAAATGATGAGCGTACCTTAAGCTATCCGTTCTTAACTGCGATGCAGGCTGACCAAGGGTATTTAACCAACCCGTTTTACGCTATTTTGCATGAATCGATTTACTGCCAGCAGCAGGCGTCGCAGTGGTCAGCCCATCGGGTGCGCGATCAATTCCCGCAGTTCCACTATCAGCCCGATCAGCCGTTCCGTTTTACCGGCGAAATGGTGTATCCGTGGATGTTTGATCAACTGGCTACCCTTAAACCGCTCAAAGACGCTGCCATGTTACTGGCAGAAAAGAGCGATTGGCCGGCGCTGTATAATCTGGATGCGCTGAAATGCAATACGGTGCCGCTCGCCTGTGCCACCTATGTGGATGACATGTTTGTCGAGTTCGATTATTCCCGTCAAACCTTGGCGCAGATTGCCAACAGCCAAGCGTGGATGACTAACGAATACGAGCACAATGGCATTGGCGTTGATGGTGAGCGGATTTTAAGCCGTTTGATTGAGATCGGCGATCATATTGCCGCAACCCAAGCGCCTGGTCGCGGTTGATTCGCACCGCTGCGGCCAATGGTGTCGCAGCGGACATTTTGTCCCTAACAAACTGTGATCTAATTCAAATCAATTATTCAGGGACTGGGAGGTGGTACGCTATCACTCAATACGGACTCCCCCAGTGAAACGTCTGAAAATATGCCCTTATCGTTATCGCCGCCCCGTATCGCTTACTCCAGTGATTTTTATCTTGGCTAGCCGAATAATTAGACACCGGTCAAGCGCTTGCATGTTAGGTGAATTGGCGTAGTATAAATGCGTTCTCTCGGGGAACAGGACGTTCCCAGCACGGTGTCGGCGCAAGAATGAGTGCCCCCATACATCGTCATTTTTCTTTTCAAACTTTGCGTTCACATAGATGAAAATTGTAAGTAAAACAGGCAAGAAAAGAGCCATCTTTTATAAATCTAGCGTTTTCTTTGATAAATTATGGTCACGCGACAAAACGCCCGTTTCTATTCTTTTGCTCGCCGTTGTCATCGGCTTTTTAGGCGGCGTTGTTGTCACCCTTTTCGAACTCGCGATTCATACCCTCTCTCAGTCAAGAACTGACTGGCTAGACAGCAACATTAGCTCAATGATTCCATTGGGATTACTCGCTTTTATTATCAGCGCCGGCCTGGCCTTAATGGGTTATTGGCTTGTCCATCGATTTGCGCCCGAGGCCGCGGGTTCAGGGATCCCTGAGGTGGAAGGCGCGATGGAAGGCATTCGACCTACGCGGTGGTGGCGGGTAATCCCAGTGAAATTTTTTGGCGGTTTAGGTGCGCTAGGCTCAGGGATGATCCTCGGACGAGAAGGTCCTAGTGTGCAAATCGGTGCCAATATTGGTCGCATGGTCACCGATACTTTTCGCATCAAAGACAGAAACAGTAACCAAACACTGCTTGCATCCGGGGCTGCCGCCGGTCTCGCCGCGGCGTTTAATGCCCCCCTTGCGGCGATCATGTTCGTGGTTGAGGAAATGCGACCTCAGTTTCGCTATACCTTGATCTCGATAAAAGCAGTGATCATTGCCGCCATCATGGCCGATATCGTTTTTCGCTATATCAATGGCCAAGAGGCAGTGATAGTTCTGCCCCAGTACGAGACACCACCACTTGCCTCTTTATGGTTCTTTCTCGCACTAGGTTGTTGTTTTGGCGTGTTTGGCGTGTTGTTTAATTTTTTGATTATGCGGTGTCAGGACTTTTTCCAACGTTTTTATCAAAAAAGTCAAAAACGAATCTGGCTAGTAGGGGCCACGCTAGGCGGTTTCTTTGGCTTATTGCTGGTCTATGCCCCAGAGCTGACCCATGGCGGCATTAACGTAGTGCCAGATTTTGTTAGCTTAAACTATTCCATCAGTGCGCTGCTGTTTATCTTTATGGCGCGTACGCTGCTGACGGTGATTTGTTTTAGCTCCGGCGCACCGGGCGGCATTTTCGCCCCCATGCTTGCCCTTGGCACCTTGTTAGGGACGGTTTATGGGTTAGTGGTTGCCAATATGTATCCTGAGATGGGCATAGAACCGGGGATGTTCGCGATTGCGGGCATGGGCGCTTTGTTCGCCGCGACCGTACGCGCGCCTATCACGGGGATTTTGTTGGTGATTGAGATGACCAATAACTACTATCTGATTTTGCCGCTGATTATTACCACCCTCGGCGCCACCCTTGTTGCACAATTACTTGGCGGCCAACCGATTTATACCGAGCTATTACGTCGCAAAGTGCGCGAGCAAAAGCTGCGGGTTGAGAAATCAGCAGAGTCATGATCGCGGCTAATTGAAAATGGCGGTGCGCTCGCCGCGGTAGTGTTCAGAATTCTGTGTCATTTCGTTAGACTGTATCAAAAAGGAATGACACATGACCAAACCAACATTCGATATGGATACCGCCTTACAAGCTTTGCGTGAAGGTAAAGACCTCACCGGCAAAGACGGTATCATTCATGTGTCCAACGGTACCATCAATGCCGTGACTGATAAGCTATTGCCTGAGCTTCAGGCTTGGCGTGAGCGGCAATTAGAAGCGGTCTATCCGATTGTCTGGCTCGATGCCATTCACTATAAAATCAAAGAGAACGGGCGCTTTATCACTAAAGCGGTGTACACCATTCTCGGCCTCAACGTTGAAGGGAAAAAAGAGCTGCTGGGCCTTTACCTGTCAGAGTCTGAAGGTGCCCATCACTGGCTCAGCGTGCTGACCGACCTGCACAACCGTGGCTCTTATTGCGTGCGTTGATGGCCTTAAGGGCCTCCCTGCAGCGATTG
>NZ_MUFF01000034.1:0-24476 GCF_001996105.1 Salinivibrio sp. IB643 | reverse complement strand
ATATATATTACATTCTTTATAGTGAACTTAATCAATATACTGCTCTTAACAAACGCGTACCGTGTAATTAACACCCAGCAGAGACAGTCACTATGAAAAAATCCCTACTCGCACTCGCCGTTATCGCAGCCAGCGGTGTATCCGTTGCTAACGCCGCCGATTACTCCGATGACATTTACAAAAATGATCACAAATGGCTTCAGTTTAATGCGATGTATGCCATCAACGAAAAGCCACAAAAGATTGGAGATGCTAAAGACCATAACTATCTCGAGATGGAGTTTGGCGGCCGTAAAGGCGTGGTCGATCTTTATGGTTACGTCGATATTTTTGACTTGGCAGAAAGCGACAGCAATAACAACAATAAGAAAGACAAACCCAAGTCTTTTATGAAATTAGCGCCCCGTTTCTCAATTGACGGCATCACCGGGCAAGACTTGTCGTTTGGCCCTGTACAAGAAGTCTACTTCTCGACCCTGTTTAACTGGGGCGGCGGCGATGGTGACACTAACAGCTCGTTCTGGGGTGTCGGTGCCGATGTTGAACTGCCTTGGTTTGGCAAAGTGGGCATGAACCTTTATGGCTTGTATGACATCAACAACAAAGACTGGAATGGCTATCAATTCTCCACCAACTGGTTTAAGCCTTTCCACTTCTTTGACAACGGCAGTTTCCTGTCTTACCAAGGTTATATCGATTACCAGTTTGGTGCCGATGACACTTTCAAAGGCGAAAGCCAAGCGACCCACGGTGGTGCGATGTTTAACGGCCTATACTGGCATTCAGATAACTACGCCCTCGGATATGGCCTCAAGGCTTACAATGACGTCTACCTGATTGAAGATAAGGGCCCGAAAGACCTTGAAAGCTCAGGCATTTCTCACTACCTCAGCGCCACCTACAAATTCTAACTGACTAGCGCGCCGGCCCTCGTCGGCGCGCTGCTTTCCTGCTTTGCCCTTCATCCTCTATGGTTATGATACACTAAGGTTTTAACCAAGCAGGCGATGTGATGAGGATTACCCTAATTGGTGCTGGCGCCATTGGCACATTATGGGCGGTGAAACTAACCCAAGCAGGACATAGCATTAATCTGGTCACGCGAGACCACGCAAGTGAACGCACCCTTTCTTTAGACGGCACATTGTTCACCTTGCCCGCCAACCAAACCGCTTTGATACAACAAAGCGATCTCTGGTTAGTCTGCACCAAAGCCTATGATATCCAAGCCGCACTGCTTCCCTATCTATCCTACTTACACCCAGAGACTCTGGTTGTACTTATGCACAATGGAATGGGACCACATCAATGGTTGGCAACACAGTTACCTGACGCTCAACCTCTGCTGCTTGCTACCACATCTCATGGTGTCTGTCGCACCCGTACCGGTGATTATCAGCACACCGGGCATGGACCAACCGCTATTGGGCCAGGTAATCAAGCCGGCCATGCCTGCACCTTTATTGCCGAGGTGTTTGATCATGCCCTTCCCACCGCGACGTGGAAGCGCGACATTTTTCAGTCACTTTGGTATAAACTGGCGATCAACAGCGTAATTAACCCACTGACCGCGGTGCATGGCATTCAAAATGGTGAGTTGCTCAAAGTTGACTACGATCCTATCATTCGCGAACTATGCCAAGAGTTAGCCAATGTGATGCGCGCTGAAGGCGTCCACACCTCTGTGACAGAGATCCGCCAACAGATTGATACCGTGGTAAAAGCAACCGCAAACAACTATTCATCCATGAATCGTGATGTCTTCTATCAACGTCCGACAGAGCTCGAATACATTACCGGCTATGTGTTGCAGCGCGCGGCCGAACACCACATATCGGCCCCGCATCATCACCAGCTCTATCAGGCGGTACAACAAGGTCAACGGCATAAGGAATCCTCATGAGTCAACAACGTCTCCTCATTTGTATGGCCCCCGGCAGCGAAGAAATAGAAGCAGTCACCGTGATTGACGTGATGCGACGAGCGGGGTTTGACGTGACTGTCGCCAGTGCGGCACCTGATGGGATGCTCACCCTCACCGGCTCTCGTGGGGTGGTGATCGTCTGTGACACCACACTCGCTGCGGTGGCCGATCAACCATTTGATTGCGTGGTTTTACCGGGTGGTATCGACGGCGCACAATGTTTAGGTGACAGCACGCTGGTAACAGAGATCATTAAGCAGCAGCAAAGCGATCAGGCTTGGGTCGCGGCGATTTGTGCGGCGCCGGCTTTAGTTCTGCAACGCCACCAGCTGTTCCCTCGATCGCATATGAGCTGCCATCCGAGTGTCAGTGAGCAGATCCCCGAGCAATGGCTCAGTCGGCGCCGAGTGATGACCGATTATGATCACCGTTTAATTACTAGTCAGGGACCCGGCTCAGCGATGGAGTTCGCGATTGAAATCGTGCATGTACTTGGCGGCAAAAAGCTGGCCTGGCAGGTCGCTGAGCCTATGATGCCGTTGCCTCAATTGCATTATGAGAAAAAATTCAGCGAAGGATAAATCGGTTCAGCGCCTAATCGCAAACAGGCAGCCGATTGGGCTGCCTGTTTTTTACGTTCACAATGATTAAACCCGATAGACTTTCACATTATCAAAGCCCATATCTTTGAGGTACAGGGCTTGCAGTCGGCTCATTACGCCACGTTCACAATAGAGCAAATAGGTTTTACTTTGGTCAAGATCACCGAACTGCGTCGCCAACTTAAAGAAGGGAATATGAGCGACGTTCGCACCTTCAACCTTAAGTGGTTTGTCTTCTTGCTCTTCGCGGCTGCGAATATCTAAAACGACGGAATCTTTTTCAACCTCGTTGACCCATTCCGCTTCTGGCGCTTTCTCTTTGCTTAGCGCTTCAATGGCACGGATATCCATGATCGTCGCCTGATCAACCGCTTGTTCTAACAAGCTAAAGTCAAACTTTGACTCCTCATGCTCTAACTTGGCTTTTTCCGCTTTGACCGTGGGCTTTTTCGAAATCACCCCACAGTACTCAGGCATGGTTTTGGCAAAATCTTCGGTGCCAATTTTGCGTGCAGTATCAATAATATCTTCTTTGTCCCAGTTGATCAGCGGGCGCAAAATCAGGCTATCAGTGACGTTATCAATCATGCGCAAGTTAGTGAGTGTTTGACTAGATACTTGACCCAAAGCCTCGCCGGTTACCAAGGCCTGAATACCGAAGCGCTCTGCAACCATGCTCGCCGCACGCACAAACATGCGTTTCAACACCACGCCCATCTGACCGTTATCAACGTTTTCGAGAATGCTATTAACCACCGGCTCGAAATCAATCGAAATAAACTTCACTTTGGCCGAGGAACCAAATTTATTCCAAAGATAGTGAGAAACCTGCTGCACACCCGTTTCATGAGATTTGCCGCCAAGATTAAAAAAGCAATAGTGAACCTTACTACCACGTTTTATATGTAGGTAACTCGACACCCCTGAGTCGAAGCCGCCCGATATCAAGCTCAGTACGTCTTCTTGCGTACCCAGCGGGAAGCCGCCTAAGCCGGTATGACGATACTTCACCAAGTTCAGCTTATCGTGGTCAACTTCCATCATCACGGTTACGTCAGGCTTTTTCAGCTGTACGCTTGCCGACGGAACAGCTTGGTTTAACCCACCGCCCACATAGCGTTCAAGCTCAATAGAACTAAAGTCATGCTTGCCGCGGCGTTTGGCTCGGACACAAAACGTTTTCCCTTCAATTTGATCACGCACCCCCTCTAAAGTGAGTGTATAAATATGATGCAAATCGTTAAACAGTGTCTGCTCTACCTCAAGCACAGTTTGGACGCCAGGCGTGTTAGTTAGCACATCCAGCACCAGCTGACACTCGTCCGGTTGTTTTAATGTCACCTCAATGTGATCCCGACGGTTATATACCGCCGTATTACCAGTCCGACGCTTTAGAATATTACGAATATTGCATTCGAGGATTTTAGTAAAACGCTTTCTGACTGACTCGCTTTTGACGATCACCTCAGGGTGAATTTTAACAATAAACTTCATAACCGGTTCGATACAGCTGGAAATAAAGCCGCGGATTATACAATAACCAAGGCGCCGCTGAAACCGGCTATTTTTGTGTCTATTAAACGGCAATAAGGCGACGCTCACGCATCGGAATCGATAAGTCGTGACCGTCGCAGAGGATGTTAAGGGATGGGATCAGCCACATCATCAGCAGAGATCTCGTCTGAAAAGCTTGGTTTCCCTTGCATCACAGCGATTTCTACACGCCGGTTGGCGGCCCGATTGTCAGCAGAGCTATTCGGTGCTCGTGGCTGGGTGTCGGCCAAGCCTTCTACCTTCATCCGCAAATGGTTAAAGCCGGGCACTTTTTCCATTTCCTGTGCCACTGAGACCGCACGCTGTGCGGAGATGTCCCAGTTAGATCGATATAGCTCAGACTCTAGCGGTGTGCTATCAGTATGGCCTGACACTTTAATTTCTCCAGGAACATCTTTTACCAGATGCGCAATTTGGCGCACCATGGGGCGGAACTTAGGCTGCAAAAACGCAGAATTGGGAGGAAACGCCCCCTTTTCTTGAACGCGGATAACCAGCTGCTGACCTAGATTTTCAACCTCGATAGCGCCTTCTTCTATCTCGCGCTGTAACGCCTGCATCAAGGCTTTTTGTAACTGCTCAAGTTGCTCTTGCATCCGTTGTTGTTCAAGCTGTGATGCAACCTGAGCACTCGATCCACCTTCTTTGTCAGCGGTTGTCCGCTGCGATCCGCCAGAGCGATCATCTTGCCCCTCTTGAAAGTCCAAGGTGCGCTGCGTCATGTCAATGGTTTGCTGCATGATCACTTCAATAGGCGTCGGCTCTGGGCGGCCAGGACGAAACTCTTGTGCAATCACACTGGTCCCTTTAGGAATATCTTTCACCTCAAGGACGTTTTGTACCCCAAACGCAAATTTCATCGAGCCAGCGATTTGCTTAAATTTGAGCACGTCCATTTCTGAAAAGGACAACAGAAGGACGAAAAAGCACATGAGCAGTGACATCAAGTCTGCAAACGTCGCCATCCAAGGCGGTAAGCCGGGAGGCGGGCATTTGCATTCCTCTTCTTCTTCTTGCTGTTGTACCATGAGGACTCCTTAAATCTCGCTATTTTTGATGTTCAACGCAGACGCTTTAATTATCGACATCCACTGCACGCTTGCCTTCATTGAGGTAATTTTTCAAAAAACCATCAATCACACGTGGGTTTTGACCATCTTGAATCGCGAGTAAGCCGTCCATAATAAGACGACGGTTTAACTTCTCTTGTTCTTTGCGTAGTGCGAGCTTGTTGGCAATCGGAGTCGCCACCATATTTGCCAGCATCGCCCCGTACATAGTCGTCAGCAAAGCCACTGCCATTGCCGGGCCGATGGCCTTAGGATCATCCATGTTAGAAAGCATGGCAACCAGACCAATCAAGGTCCCGATCATCCCCATTGCTGGGGCGACATCCGCTAACGCGTTATAAAAACCAATTCCGTGATCATGCCGCTCTTCCGTCAAGCTGATATCTTTCTTCAAGGTGGCACGGACCACATCCGCGTCATGGCCATCAACGAGCAAGTCGACACCTTTTTGCATAAACGAGTTATTCACTTCCATTTCTTCGAGGGCGAGAAACCCGCCTTTACGAGCAACATCCGCCATTTCGATAATCTTGGCAATCAAATCTTCCGGGTCATCAGACTTAAACATAAAAGCCTTACCCGCGATTTTAAAACTGCCAAAAAATTGCCCCATCGTGTATTTGGTTAAGACAACAAATAGACTGCCCCCGATGACGATCAACACAGATGGAACGTCAAAATACATGTTCATGGTGCCGCCCAGCAGCATCGCCATGACAACGAATGCGAACGAACCGAGGATGCCGATGAGCGTCGCTATATCCACGTCAGTCTCCCTTAACTACCACTAAGTCATTGTTGTTCATTTTCAGGGTATTGGTTATATCGGCAACCAATCCTTTAGGTTTAGCGTAAATCCGTCAATATCAATTAGAATAACATGCCATTTACCACTTGGGGTAAGAACACAAAATCGGCCTCTGCGGTTTGACCACTTTTCACCGCTGAGTTACCGTCTAGCCTTTCTTTTCTAATTTTATGGCATCATGGCTGTGAAGAAACCAGAAAATATGACCTTTGAGGACACGCTCAAAGAGTTAGACAGTATCGTTGGCGCGTTAGAGTCCGGCGAACTGCCGCTTGATGCGGCAATGAAACGCTTCGAGCGTGGTATCACCTTAACCCGTCAAGGGCAAAAAACCTTGGCGAACGCCGAGCAACGGGTCGAGATCTTGCTTTCGCAAGAAGACGATGGACCACTGACTGAGTTTTCCCCCCAAGACGATGACTAGTACTGTTGCAAAAGATACGCTGCGCGAGACGCAAACGCGAAGTAACCGACAACTTGAAACCTGGCTTTATACCCTAGACCATCAGGAACAACCTCTTATTCAAGCGATGCGCCATGGCTTGTTATTGGGAGGAAAACGGATTCGCCCGTTTTTAACCTATGCGACGGGGCAACTTTTCGGTATACCGCTTGCGCAGCTCGACACACCCGCAGTAGCCGTAGAATGTATTCATGCTTATTCATTAATCCATGACGATTTACCGGCGATGGACAACGACAGCTTGCGCCGTGGTCAGCCGACTTGTCATGTTGCATTCGATGAAGCGACGGCGATTCTCGCCGGTGATGCGCTACAAACACTGGCTTTTAGCGTGCTTGCTGAAGGTGAACTCAATCCAAATGCTCAACCGTACCGTATTGAAATGGTGAAAGTATTGGCCAATGCAAGCGGCGCATCCGGGATGTGCCTGGGTCAATCACTTGATTTAGCCGCAGAAGGCCGAGCCGTTGATTTATATGCCTTGAAGCAAATTCATCGTAATAAAACCGGTGCACTCATTAAAGCGGCGGTACGATTGGGGGCCTATGCGGCTGGGGATGCTGGGGTAAAACACCTCGGATCGTTAGACCGATTTGCGGATGCTATCGGGCTCGCATTCCAAGTTCAGGATGATATTTTGGATATCACCAGCGACACGCAAACGCTTGGAAAGCCTCAAGGTTCCGATGTGAATGCGGAAAAGAGCACCTACCCTGCTTTACTGGGGCTGGCTGGCGCGCAAGAAAAAGCGACGCAACTTTACCAAGAAGCACTACACGCCTTGGAGGCGATCCCCTACAATACCGAGCAACTGGAGGTTTTTGCCCGATATATCATCGAGCGCAACAACTAGCATGATTAATAAAAGCGTCGAACCATTATGACATTGGATATATCAAAATACCCAACCCTCGCGCTTGCTGATACGCCTGAAGAGTTACGCACCTTACCGCGTGACCACTTGCCTCAGTTGTGCGAGGAGTTACGTACCTATTTACTCAACACAGTGAGTCATTCCAGCGGCCATTTTGCCTCAGGGCTGGGAACGGTGGAACTCACTGTGGCGCTGCATTATGTCTATAATACGCCGTTCGACCATCTTGTTTGGGATGTAGGGCATCAAGCTTACCCCCATAAAATCTTAACCGGACGGCGGGAGCAGATGCCCACGATTCGGAAAAAAGATGGCCTTCACCCCTTCCCTTGGCGAGAAGAAAGCCCTTACGATGTGCTGTCAGTTGGGCATTCTTCGACCTCAATCAGCGCAGCACTCGGGATGGCTATCTGCGCGGAAAAAGAAGGGCAGAACCGGCGCGTAGTCAGTGTGATTGGCGACGGCGCCATCACCGCGGGGATGGCTTTTGAAGCCATGAATCACGCTGGGGATGTGAAGCCCGATATGTTGGTCGTACTGAATGACAATGAGATGTCTATCTCAGAAAATGTCGGCGCCTTGAATAATCATTTTGCGCAATTGCTTTCTGGCAATGTCTATACCAGCATTCGCGAAGGCGGCAAAAAAGTGCTTTCCGGCGCCCCCCCGATTAAAGAATTGGTACGTCGTGCGGAAGAACACCTCAAAGGCATGGTCGTGCCTGGCACCATGTTTGAAGAATTAGGCTTTAATTACATTGGTCCGATTGATGGGCACGATGTCGAAGAGCTGGTCAAAACCCTTAAAAATATGCGCCACCTAAAAGGTCCGCAATTTTTACATGTGATGACCAAAAAAGGCAAAGGTTACGCGCCGGCAGAAAACGATCCGATTGGCTATCATGCTGTCCCCAAGTTTGATCCGAGCGTGCATACGTTACCTAAGTCCAAGCCTTCCAGCCCTACTTTTTCCAATGTGTTTGGTGATTGGCTTTGTGATATGGCCGAACAAGATGACAAATTGTTAGCCATCACGCCAGCCATGAGAGAAGGATCTGGCATGGTCCGCTTTTCTAAGGCACACCCAGATAAATATTTTGATGTCGCTATCGCGGAACAACACTCGGTAACGCTTGCCGCGGGTATGGCGATTGGAACCTACCATCCGGTGGTCGCGATTTATTCGACCTTTCTACAACGCGCTTATGATCAGCTTATTCATGATGTCGCGATCATGAATCTTCCGGTGTTATTTGCGATTGATCGCGGTGGTATTGTCGGCGCCGATGGTCAAACTCACCAAGGTGCGTTTGATTTAAGTTACTTACGATGCATCCCAAATTTGGTTGTCATGACGCCCAGTGATGAAAACGAATGCCGTCAAATGCTGTATACCGGTCATATTCATGATGGTCCCGCCGCAGTGCGGTACCCTCGAGGTAGCGGGATGGGCGCTGTTATTGAAGATAAAATGCAAGCTATCCCCGTGGGGAAAGGCGTGGTCAAACGTCAAGGTGAACACATCGCCATTCTGAACTTTGGCACCTTACTGCCAAGCGTGTTGGACGCGGCAGACACACTCAACGCAACGGTTGTCGATATGCGCTTTGCTAAGCCGCTTGATCACACACTGATCGAGGAGATGGCAAAAGCCCATGACTGCTTGGTAACCGTGGAAGAGAATGCGGTAGCGGGCGGCGCTGGCTCTGGCGTCATTGAAACATTGATGGCGCAAGGCACGGTGAAACCCGTCCTGCAAATAGGCTTACCCGATCGCTTTATTTCGCAAGGCACACAACAAGAAATCCATGCCGATATCGAATTAGACAGCACCGGCATTGAAGCGCAAATCCGGCGCTACCTCGCTAAGCTAAGCTCCTGAAACTAAAAAAACCGCTAGTACTTAGCGGTTTTTTTGTTTTTCCAAACGATTAATTTGATGACTTGGCGTCTGGCTACTTGGTTTGTGACGACTTGGTCACTTAATGACCTAGTTACTTAGTGCCAAAAATCTTATCGCCAGCATCGCCCAAACCAGGAACAATATAGCCGTTATCATCTAACTTCTCATCAATGGCAGCAGTATAAAGCTCCACATCTGGGTGTGCTTTTTTCAGTGCTTCGATCCCTTCAGGCGCTGAGACCAAAACCAAAACCTTAATTTGCTGACAGCCCTGCTCTTTCAACAAATCGATCGTCGCAATCATAGAGCCACCGGTTGCTAACATCGGATCCACAACCAAGGCCATTCGCTCATCGATGTTGCTCGCCAGTTTATGAAAATAAGGCACAGGTTCAAGGGTTTCTTCGTCACGATAGACACCCACGACACTGATCCGCGCGCCAGGAACGTGCTCTAAGACACCATCCATCATACCGAGTCCAGCACGAAGGATAGGCACCACAGTCACTTTTTTACCTTTAATTTGGTCGACATCAACCGGGCCATCCCAGCCATCGATCGTCACTTTTTCTGTATCGAAGTCTGAGGTGGCTTCATAAGTCAACAAGCTACCTACTTCGGTGGCAAGCTCACGAAACCGCTTGGTGCTGATATCACGTTCACGCATCAAGCCGATTTTATGTTTGACTAACGGGTGCCTTACTTCCACGACCTTCATCTTAGACTCCTTACAAAAAACAAATTCTCGATAGTATACATGAAAGTAATTTGCTAGCGTAGAGATAGCGCTTGATATATCGATTAGAACCTCACCAAACTGCTCACGCAAACGTTTTCCTTTCACTGAATGCGCTGATAGAATAGCGTCGACTTTTGATTTCCAACTCCGGCGAGGAACTGCAGTGAGCGGTAAACAATCATCTCTTAGCTATAAAGATGCAGGTGTCGACATTGATGCCGGCAACGCACTGGTCGATCGTATTAAAGGTGTGGTGAAACAAACACATCGCCCTGAAGTGATGGGAGGACTAGGCGGTTTTGGTGCACTTTGTTCATTGCCAACCAAATACAAAGAGCCCGTACTGGTGTCTGGTACGGATGGCGTTGGAACCAAGCTACGCCTTGCATTGGACGCGAATAAACATGACACAATTGGCATCGATTTGGTGGCGATGTGTGTCAACGATCTGATTGTGCAAGGCGCAGAGCCGTTATTTTTTCTTGATTACTATGCCACAGGAAAGCTCGACGTCGACGTCGCTGCCAATGTCGTGACCGGAATCGCACACGGCTGCCAACAAGCCGGCTGTGCTTTGATCGGCGGCGAAACCGCTGAAATGCCGGGAATGTATAGTGGCGACGATTATGATGTCGCTGGCTTTTGTGTCGGGGTGGCGGAAAAGTCGGCGCTGATTGATGGCAGCAATGTCGGCGATGGCGACGCACTGATTGGCCTTGCGTCCAGTGGTCCGCACTCAAACGGTTATTCCCTGATCCGTAAAATCCTCGATGTGAGCCAAGCGGATCTCAGCACACCATTGGCCGGTCAACCGCTTATCGAACATTTGTTGGCACCGACCCGTATTTACGTCAAATCTGTCTTGGCGCTGCAGGAGCAAACCTCAATCCACGCGGTGTCGCATATCACAGGTGGCGGTTTTTGGGAGAACATTCCCCGCGTATTACCTGCAGGGACAAAAGCAGTGATCGACAATAACAGCTGGCAGTGGCCTGCAATTTTTGACTGGCTGCAAGAAAAAGGCAATGTCAGCGATTACGAAATGCTACGTACGTTTAACTGTGGTGTTGGCTTGGTCATTGCGCTACCACAAACCGAAGCAGAGAAAGCAATAGCGTTACTCAATGAAGCAGGAGAAACCGCTTGGCAACTGGGTCATATTGCCCATGCAAACGCTAATGAAGCGCAAGTGGAGCTCACAGAATGAGACGCATTGTTGTGTTAATTTCTGGTAGTGGCTCAAACCTGCAAGCGCTCATTGATCAGTTTCATCAGGGGCATCAGGCACGCATCGTTGCTGTTATCGCCAATAAAGCAAACGTGTATGGCCTAACACGTGCCGAGCAAGCCGATATTCCCGCTCAGGTCGTTGCTAATACAGCATATGCCAGCCGCGAAGACTATGACGCGGCTTTGGTTCGGGCTATCGATGTTCATCAACCCGACTTAGTGGTATTGGCTGGCTTTATGCGTATTTTAACCCCAGGTTTTGTCAGCCATTACGCAGGGCGGATGCTGAATATTCACCCATCACTGCTCCCTAAATACACGGGATTACATACCCACCAGCGCGCGATTGATGCTGGCGACAAAGAGCATGGGACGTCGGTACATTTTGTCACAGAAGAACTTGATGGTGGGCCTGTGATATTACAAGCTCGCGTCCCTATCTTTGCCAATGATGAGATTGATTCCGTCGCCGCCCGTGTTCAACAACAAGAACACCGAATCTATCCATTAGTGGTTAAATGGTTTATTGATGGACGGCTTAAAATGGAAGCTGGGAAAGCTTGGTTGGACAATCAGCCACTCGGTCCTTCAGGCCATGCAGCTGACGATTGACCGGCATTGCGATGAACAGGCGCCTCGGCGCCTGTTCGATCATGATGTGGCGACGCTCGCTTGGTTCGAGCAATAGACCTCGCCAAAGTGGAACACGCAGTACTCCCCTTCTTGCATCTTATGCCAGCTCTCATTATTGGTCAGCGGCTGCGTCGCAATCACTGAAACAATATCATCCGGCGTTGTCTGCTCGTGAAAATCAACTGTCATTTCTTGATCGATCAAACTCGCTCGACCAAATGGCGCACGACGTGTAATCCAATGCAGATTATTGGTGCAATACGCCATCACATAATCGCCATCGCTAAACAGCATGTTATATACGCCAAGCGCGCGCAATCGGTCACAGCGTGAAGCAATAAAATCAAACACCTCACACATGTTGTCCGGTTGCTTTGGATAATGCTTAAACAGCTCGTTTAACAACCAACAAAAGGCCTTTTCACTATCGGTCTCTCCCACGGGTTTGAAATGTCCCGTCTCGAGACTTTCAAACCCAGAGAGTTGGCCATTATGGGCAAAGGTCCAATGGCGTCCCCAAATTTCTCGCGTAAAAGGATGTGTGTTTTCCAAGCTCACGCAGCCTCGGTTCGCTTGACGAATATGACTAACGACCGAACAGCTTTTGATCGGATAACTGGTTACAAGCTCCGCGACTTTAGATTGACTGCTGGGGGCCGGATCTTTAAAGGTACGAAATCCTTTACCCTCATAAAAAGTAATCCCCCAACCATCACGATGCGGACCTGTTTTTCCGCCCCGTTGAATTAAGCCGGTAAAACTAAAACAAATATCCGTAGGGACGTTGGCACTCATGCCAAGCAACTCACACATTCTTTCGTCTACCTCTGCGAATTATGCTGCCATTTCCTTTTCCACCAATTGGATCAGAATATGGATAATTTTGATATGAACTTCTTGAATGCGATCAGCATAACCAAAGTGTGGAACCCGAATTTCGATGTCCGCTAGCCCGGCCATTTTGCCGCCATCTTTTCCCGTGAGCATGATTGTTTTCATGCCCTTTTTCTGAGCCGCTTCCATCGCGTTTAAGATGTTCCCTGAATTCCCCGAGGTCGATAGGCCAAATAGAACGTCCCCCTTCATACCCACGGCTTCAACATAACGGGAGAAAACATACTCGTAGCCAAAGTCGTTGGAGACACAGGAAATATGACTCGGATCGGAAATGGCAATCGCCGGGTAGCCTGGACGGTTTTCGCGGTAACGCCCGGTGAGTTCTTCAGCAAAATGCATCGCATCACAATGTGAGCCACCATTACCACAAGACAACACCTTGCCGCTGGCCTTAAAACTATCAGCAAGGAGTGTCGCCGCTTTTTCAATCTGCTGGATGTTATTGTCATCACTCAAAAATGCGGTTAACACATCGGCTGCTTCTGAAAGCTCACCGCGAATAAGATCTTGGTACATGGCACCTTCCCACTGTTAACAAATATCACGCCCGTTAGGCATCAGTCAGTTCAACTATCAGTGTACCCGTATCGTTTTAGGGCTGTCGACTACCGTTATCATCCAGCAAGCGAGCTCGGTCACGTTTGCTTGAATGGCAACCTATCTTTCCATTTGTGCAATAACTGCAGTGAAGATTTTCTGACCTTGCAGGCCAGGTCACACCGTATGATTTTACAATTATTTAATTTTTTGGTTACATTGAGTGGTACGACCTCTTACCACGACGCGTAAGAGCTTAATTAAACCGAAGGAGATGACGTGATGGCAACAGGGTTATATATCGTCGCCATGCTAATACTGGCCGGCGTACTCGCATACCATCGTGCTAAGTTGCTGGTATCGACTGTCTTACTGGCAGCCGGATTAGTTGTAGGGACAGTCATAGGGAGTGTGGGGCAAATTACTTGGTTAATTTTTGCCGTCATTGCGCTACCACTAAATATGGTGACATTTCGTCGCAATTGGCTGAGTAAGCCTGCATTTAAAGCCTTTAAATCCGTGATGCCAGAAATGTCAGCAACGGAGAAAGAAGCGATCGACGCAGGCACCGTCTGGTGGGAAGCCGATTTATTCCGTGGCGCCCCGGATTGGAACAAATTGCATGATATTCCGGCCCCCACACTTAGCGCTGAAGAACAAGCCTTCCTCGATGGACCTGTCAATGAGGTCTGTCGCATGGTTGATGACTACCAGGTCACGCACGAGCTTGCCGATCTTCCCGAAGAGGTGTGGCAGTATCTGAAGGACAATAAGTTCTTCGCCATGATCATCAAAAAACAATATGGTGGCCTAGAGTTTTCCGCATATGCACAGTCTTTAGTACTGCAAAAACTGTCGGGGGTTTCTGGTGTACTGTCGTCAACCGTGGGTGTTCCTAACTCGCTCGGCCCTGGTGAACTACTTCAGCATTATGGTACCGAGGATCAGAAAGACCACTACCTCCCTCGCCTTGCCCAGGGTAAGGAGATCCCTTGTTTTGCATTGACCAGTCCAGAAGCCGGTTCGGATGCGGGCTCTATTCCAGACTACGGCGTAGTGACCAAAGGCGTTTGGAACGGTGAAGAAGTCCTGGGAATGAAAATCACCTGGAACAAACGCTATATCACGCTTGCACCGGTAGCGACTGTCTTAGGCTTGGCATTTAAGCTACGCGACCCCGATCATCTACTCGGTGATCAAGATGATCTCGGCATCACTTGCGCATTGATCCCAACCGATATGAAAGGTGTGCAAATTGGTCGCCGCCATTTCCCATTGAACGTGCCTTTCCAAAATGGCCCGACTCAAGGTAACGACGTCTTTGTTCCGATGGACTTTATTATTGGCGGGCAAAAAATGGCCGGTCAAGGCTGGCGCATGTTGATGGAGTGCTTGTCTATTGGTCGCGGTATCACGCTGCCTTCAAATACCACAGGTGGGCTTAAATCGGCTGCACTTGCAACCGGCGCTTACGCACGTATTCGTCGTCAGTTCAAATTGCCAATTGGCAAAATGGAAGGGATCGAAGAGCCGCTGGCTCGCATCGCGGGTAATGCCTATGTTATGGATGCCGCGAGTGCGTTGACCGTGACAGGTATTGATGCAGGCGAAAAACCTTCTGTTATCTCGGCAATCGTCAAATATCACTGTACCCACCGTAGCCAGCAGAGCGTCATTGATGCGATGGATGTTATTGGTGGTAAAGGCATCTGTTTAGGGCCGAAAAACTATTTGGGCCGGAATTACCAGGGCTCACCGATTGCTATCACCGTGGAGGGTGCGAATATTCTGACCCGCTCAATGATTATCTTTGGCCAGGGGGCGATTCGTTGTCACCCATTTGTCTTAGATGAGATTCGTGCGAGCGAGAATAGCGATCAGCAAGCGGCACTTGCAGCATTTGACAAAGCACTGTTCGGTCACGTCGGCTTTGTATTTAGCAATGTTGCTCGCACCCTTTGGCTTGGTTTAACCGATGGACGTTTCTCGAAAGCACCACGCAAAGACGCGACACGTCGTTACTACCAGCAGATGAATCGCTACAGCTCTGCGCTGGCACTACTTGCTGATGTCTCTATGGCGGTATTGGGCGGTAACCTGAAACGTAAAGAGCGCTTATCGGCGCGCTTGGGGGATGTGCTTAGCCAGCTCTACTTAGCATCCGCGACCATGAAGCGCTACGCTGACGAAGGCTACCAGACCGAGGATCTCCCTTTGGTTCATTGGGGCATGCAAGACGCGATGTACCAAACAGAGCAAGCATTGGATGGTTTCCTCGCAAACTTCCCGAATCGTGTGATTGCCGGGTTAGTAAGAGCCTTGGTGTTCCCTCTTGGTAGAGGACGCCGCCAGCCGGGTGATCGTCTGGATGGTAAATTGGCAGTGATTTTACAATCACCTAGTGCGACGCGTGACCGGATTGGTCGTGGTCAATTCTTTGAGCCAGGCAATGCGATCGGCAATATCGAGAAAGCGTTGCATGACATCCTCAAGGCTGAGCCTATCCATAAGAAGGTCTGTGATGGTCTTGGCGAGAAGTTGCCGTTCATGTTCCTGGATCAAGTAGCCGATAAAGGGTTACACGCTGGCGTCATTTCCGAGCAAGAAGCCGACTTGCTGCGAGAAGCCGAGCAAGGTCGACTCGAAACGATCAATGTCGACGACTTTGATCCTGCAGAGTTACCTGCCGCGTCAGTCAAAGAAAACAAGATGCATAATGCGGCATAACCGCACTGTATTTTGAGCGCACCACTAAAAGAGAGGGATTTCCCTCTCTTTTTTTATCATTAACCACGGCTAAATTTTATCATTCGCCACGGTTAAACATTTTTATTCGATCCATCGATATCCAGCTCATCCGTCTCTTCACTTGCCTCATTTGACTCCGCGTCTTTATCTGGTGGCGGAGCTTCAAGCTCTTGCGCGGCTTTAGCTAATTTTCGTGCTTTACGCTTTTTCAGCACAAACCAGGTTGCGGCGCCAATCAAGATAACAAGTAAATTACCTAAGCCAATAATAATGAGAGACGTTGTACGTGCTTCAGCCTGCTCTCTTTCTCGTCTCCGTGCCTCGGCGGCCTCCATCATTGCCTGCTCACGCGCTTCGCGCTCTGCTTCAGCTTGTTCTAGCGCTGCGTAATCTGTAACAGCAAAAGTTTGCTCTGGTAAGGGGAAAACCAGGGAGCGCCCCGACAATTGGTCTGTCGCATATAGTGTTGAGCGCCATTTATATTGCCCAGGCGTACTCGCATAGGGAATATCGAGCGAGAGTGTCTCTGACTTTTCCTCACTATTTTTTTGATAAACCGTTGTCTTGCCTTCGGTATCAGTAAACTTGGCATGAACAGACACGCTGCCGGGTTCAATGCTAGCTTGTTCCATTTGGATAGTTAACTGATGCGGCTCATCATCTATTTGGCTTTGCTTAAAAGTCGCCATAAGTGGCGTCGGATAAACGAGGACTTCTTGCTCAAGGGTACGAAAGAAGATCCCATTTCCCGATGTCACGCGCGCTCGATACTTACCTGGCATCACATCAATAGGGAGCGAGACAGTAAAAACCCCATCATTAGGCGCTTCATCCAGCCCTGTTCCATCATCACTAAACTGGCCGAGCGATTTTGGCTGAGGACGTTGGTCAGGGTTAAGCGAGGCAGGATCGTCAACAAACTCAGAAAAACTAACGGTGAGATCCACACGCCGAATAAAGTCTCGCAGATTAAGGGGGTCATCACCTAACATTAATCGTGCGGTGAATTTAATCGCTTCACCTTGATAAAGCCGACTGGGCAAATCTTCTACTTTCATGCGTAAGTCGCTCAGTACTTTCACTTTGTTATCAGGGCTAACGCGACCAATGGCTTGCCACGGCCCGGGCATCGGATCGCTAATCGATACAATGTCCATATCAGCCTCTTGATGCCAAGAGACATTATCGGGATGCCGCCATGCATAATATTTGCTTCCGTCAGGCCGAACCAAGACCACGGGCATGCTGGGTTTTTCTCGATAAATGACAAACGCAGCACGCTCAATCGTGGGGTCAACGCGAAAGCGGTTTTCCAGCAGCCGGATTTCTTGCTCGTTGGCGTGTGCCAATAAAGGGAAACAAAAACAAACTGCCCACCACCGCTTTCTCATGCCTGCTCCTACTGCCGCCAAAGACAGCTGCCGTTTTGTTCAATAAAGTCTAACCGCGCTTCATGCGCACTCATTTCATCGGCCGATGCAGGGATGATCTTTAGCGATTTCTGACGCTTAACCGTTCTCGGCGCCATTGGGCTTGCATTATCAGTGTCGGTCCCTGCATTAAAGGATAAATCTGTTTGTCCACCCGTCATTAACAGATAGACGTCAGCTAGTATCTCCGCATCCAGTAAAGCCCCGTGTAATGTGCGCCTTGAGTTATCAATGCCATAGCGATCACACAATACATCCAAGTTATTACGTTTGCCTGGGAAGATTTTCTTCGCCATTGCCAAGGTATCTGTGATTGTGCAAATCTCATTGGTTCGCACCGATACCCCGAGGTTTTTAAACTCATGGTCCATAAACCCCACATCAAAGGGCGCATTATGAGCAATCAACTCAGCACCTTGAATAAAGTCGACGAAGGCCTGATGCACGTGCGTATAGGCAGGCTTATCTGCTAAAAATGCATCAGTAATACCATGCACTGAAATCGCTTCAGGGTCGATCGCGCGCGTGGGTTTGATATAGGCATGAAAGTGCCGACCGGTGAGTTTGCGATTGATAATCTCAACGGCACCGATTTCTATAATATTGTGACCTCGGTAGTGAGGCCCACCTTCGCGGTTCATACCTGTGGTTTCGGTATCTAACACGATGAGACGATCGTAATTCGCTTTCATGGCAATAACTGTGTCAAACTTGGCTCAGATGAATAGCCTATAGTATCAAAGATGACCAAGCAGGTAGAAATTTTCACAGATGGTTCATGCCTCGGTAACCCAGGTCCTGGGGGGTATGGTGTGGTAATGCGCTATAAACAGCATGAAAAAACGCTAAGTGCTGGGTTTACCCTCACCACCAACAACCGCATGGAGTTGATGGCCGCGATTGTCGGGTTACAAGCGTTAAAAGGTTCCTGCGAAGTGGTTTTGACCACGGACAGCCAATACGTTCGCCAAGGAATTACCCAGTGGATCCATAACTGGAAAAAGCGCCAGTGGAAAACGGCGGATAAGAAGCCAGTTAAAAATGCCGACCTTTGGCAGCAATTAGATCAGGTGGCAGCCAACCACCAGATCACGTGGAACTGGGTAAAAGGCCACGCCGGTCACCCTGAAAATGAACGTTGTGATGAGCTCGCGCGTCAAGCCGCTAACCAACCAACCGAAACGGACGAAGGCTATCAGCCTCCCGCATAAAAACATGGTGCGCTAACCGCCGTTAGGTACAACTCCCCCTAGCGGCGATACCGCTTGCTTTAGTTTCCAACGGGGCTTAATCGGTTTAAGTGGATAACTGCGTTTGCGCGCCATAATAAGATAAATAGATCCTAACGCGGGCGTTATCATACTGGCGCTACTTTCAACCCACGCATGGCGAGCGTTGGGGCGTTGTGTTGGCCATAGACCCATTTGATGGGCGGTAATGATTTCATAGTTCATAACACTTAACCAATCTTTGACGCGCAGCGGTGAAAACATTCGTCCTCCCCAAGGTAGGCGCTGATGTCGACCTCTAATCAGCTTTTTTATCCCCAGTAGACTGGTTGGATTAACGCCAGAAAGAATCAAACAACCATCGTCAATCATCACGCGATCGACCTCTCTTAGTAATCGGTGCGGGTCGTCGCTATAATCAAGTTGGTGTGCGAGTAAACAGACATCAAAGGACTTTTGGATAAACGGTAAGGCATAGTGGGCAGCCGTGAGGTTACGCATCGGGTTGTGTTTATCGACACAGACTTGGTGTTGAATGTTACACTGTTCACTGACTAGCTCGCAGCTTAATCCACCTAATTTAAGCAAATGATAGCCGAATAAAGTAGGCAGACACTCATCCAGCCGGGTTTGCAATTGGGTGCGCGCCCAATCACCGTAGGCAATCTGGTCCCATGTATAGGGATAGTCAAACTGATGTTCAATGCGCGCTGGTTTCATTATTAAGGCTCATTCTATCGCTGGAGAACCCAATGCTTCACGTCAAAAGCATACCTGCATTTAACGATAATTACATATGGTTCATTATTAGTGAAGATAATCGATGCGCCGTGGTCGATCCCGGTGAAGCAAGTCAGGTTATTGACTATCTCAAAGCAAATACGTTGACACTGTCTTGCATTCTTATCACACATCACCACTGGGATCATACGAATGGTATTGAGGAGCTTGTCCGTTTCGCTCCCAGCGCCCACGTTATCGGACCGGAGATCAAACCTATCCCGCGCTTAAGTATGGCAGTAGGCGATGGCGATCAGATTGATGTTTTCGATCATCGATTTTTAGTGGTCGGTGTTGAAGGACATACCGATGATCACATCGCTTTTGTTGGCGATGGGAAGCTGTTTTGTGGTGATGCGCTATTCTCTGCTGGCTGTGGCCGCTTGCTTGGGGGCACCGCAGCACAAGCGCTAAATTCGCTTAAGAAGCTAGCCTCCTTGCCGATTGAAACAGAGGTCTATTGCGCCCACGAGTATACCGCAGCCAATGTTGCCTTCGCACTCACTGTCGAACCTGAAAACGATGATCTCCATTTGTATCGCGAAGAAGTGAACCGCTTACGCGCTCAGGAAAAACAAACACTACCGAGCACCATTGGACGCGAAAAACGTATCAATCCGTTTTTGCGCATTCATGAGCCAAGCGTGATTCAAGCGGTCAGCGGGCGTGCGCAAGATAATACTGAATTAGAAGTTTTCCGCGCCTTACGTCAGTGGAAGGACGAATTTTGAGCTGAGTCTCTTGTCATCAGTGAGACCAGCCCCTATCATCATCGGCTATTTTGGACGAAGGTTTTTATGCCATGAAGTACCGTTTAGTTTTATTGAGCACACTGTTGCTGAGCGGCTGTCAGTCAACGGGTGACGCTCAAGACACGGATAATATCGCCCACAAAGCGCCTCCTATTGCGGGCCAGAAGGCTTCATCTGCGCCCACAGAGACCGCAGCAACACCAGAGAAAGCGGCACCTAACCAACCCACGGTACTCTCACCGCAAAAACAAGAGGATGTTTGGCAGCGGATCAGTATGCAACTCTCCTTGCCTGTCCCAAATAATGCATCGGTGAGGCGGTATCGAAATTGGTATTTAAACTACCCTAATCACCTCGCAACCGTGACTGAGCGCGCGACGCCCTTTTTACACCTTATTGTTGAAAAAGTAGAAGCTCGTAATATGCCACTCGAGCTGGCACTGCTGCCTGTTGTTGAAAGCTCGTTTGATCAGTTTGCCTATTCTCATGGTAGAGCAGCGGGCTTATGGCAGTTTGTTCCTGCTACGGGGCGACGCTTTGGCTTAGAACAAAACTGGTGGTATGACGGCCGACGTGATGTGGCCCAATCAACCGATGCCGCACTTGATTACCTCGAGTACTTGCACGACATGTTTGATGGCAACTGGTTACACGCAATCGCGGCGTACAATTCCGGCGAAGGGCGCGTATCAAGAGCGATCCGACGTAACGAGCAGCGCGGAAAACCGACCGATTTCTGGCACCTTGATCTTCCTAAAGAGACCAGCAGTTATGTGCCCAAACTCATCGCACTGGGTGACGTGCTGCGCAATAAAAACAAATACGGTTTAGATCTCCCTGAAATCCCTAACCAGCCAGTGTTAACCATGGTCGATCCGGGTATGCAAATGGATCTCGCGTTAGCAGCTAACTATGCGGGTTTGACTGTGTCAGAACTGCAAAGCCTTAATCCAGCCTATAACCACTGGGCAACGTCTCCATCGGGCCCAACTCACCTTTTACTGCCGAATGATAAGGTGGCGCGCTTCAATACCGAGCTCGCGAAAAATAAGAATCAGGGACTTCGTGTCGAACGCTATGCGGTTAAGTCGGGCGATAGCCTAAGTGAGATAGCAGACCAGTATAATACCACGGTAAAAGTACTCAAACGCGCGAATCAGTTACGCTCATCACGCATTCGTGTGGGTCAACGCTTAATGATCCCGGTATCGCTCAAAGATGAGTCTCAATACACGCTAAGTGCTCCTCAACGGTTGGCCGCCTTGCAGACTGCCGAGCGTGATGGTTATAAGCGTACTCACACAGTACGTCAGGGAGATAGTTTTTGGACGATTGCGCGTCGTTATGACGTGGATTATCGCCAACTCGCGAAGTGGAACGGCATGAGTCCTCGCGACACTTTAAGCATTGGTCAACAGCTCGTTGTGTGGGATAAAGAAAACAATGCGCAACGTATTCGCACAATCACCTACCGTATTCGCCAAGGTGATTCACTGAGCACGATTGCACATCGATATAAGGTATCCGTGTCAGATTTAATCAAATGGAACCAACTGCGCCAGAACGCATATATCCAACCGGGAGAACAGTTGACGCTTCATATTGATATTTCACGGAGTAGTGGCTCATGATGCAAGCCTCAACCAATCCATTTTATGCCTTACGTGACACCGTACTCCGACCAAGTGCGTGTTTCGCCGCACTAAGTCAACGACCAGCGTGGGGCTGGGTTGCTTATTTACTAATGTGCTTGAGCGCGATTGCGTTTTGGAGTGCTTATTTTGATCACACGGATGTATCAACCCTTCAGCAAGCACTGGCTCAACAGCTATCCATGCCTCAAGCAGAAGCGGAAAAGTGGTTACAACGAGAAACTCTCTTAGCCTCTGAAGTATTGGGAGATTGGTTTGGTCGTGCCGCGGTGATTTTTGCCCTAGCCCTTTGGTTCCGGTTATCCACCAAGCAAGAGGCGCCGAACTTTGGCTATCGTCACTGGTTAGCGGCATCCTGCTTTATTTTCCTGCCGGCAGTCATTGGTGATTTAGCAAGCTATACCAATATGACACTCGCACCGAGCTTTATCCTTCCAGCTCATGCTGATCTCAATAGTCTGAATGGCCTGCTCAAGCTACCGCTAACATCACCCTGGACAGCCTGGGCAGCCAGTTTACCCTTGCTCCTACCATGGTACTGGGTCCTCAGTATTACCGCTATTGGTACCTGGACACCATTAAATCAAGGTAAAGCCATTGTTGTCGCCACTTTCCCCTGGGTAGCTGTTTTCGGTGGCTGGGCGATCATCATTGCTGTGAGTTAATCCATTACGGCTGTGGGTTAATGCATCACACGCGACGAGCGCTCACCCTAGCACCTTAAGTTGTGCCTCCATCGCCGCATGATCGGAGGCACCATTATCAATCGCACTGGCCTGCTCCACAGTCAATCCGCGATAGAATATATGATCCAAAGGCAGCCCAAACTTAGTCGTCCGCTGGTCCGGTTGAAAATGCATTTCTTGTAAAGACAAACGCGACACCATTGCTCTGACTGCTTCTAATCGCCGTTGCGACCACGTATTAAAATCCCCAGCCAAGATAATCGGTCCATCAACACGTAACAAGGCTTGCTCAAGCGCTGCCAATTGCTTTTTATAGGCCGCCATCGCGTAAGTGAAGTTAATGCTATGAATATTGACCACAGCCAGTCGCTGACCATTGGAAAGCTGATACTCACTGTACAGCGCACTTTTGGGCAAGCGTAAATAGGGCTCTACCGCTGTATAAGCGCAACTATGGAGAGGATTAACCTGAGAAAGGTTCATGACCCCAGCGACCGCATCTTGCATCGCAAACGCATAGGCTTGATCATAATGAAGTGATGACTGTGTAATCCAGCGCGCGAGTTGAGGGTCAAAACTCGCTTCCTGTAATAGCATAAGACGATGCGGATCTCGATACTGCGTCAATGCTGTATCCCATTGTGGGCGCTGCTGTTTGTAAATGTTCCAAACCAGCAAAGAGAAGTAGCCTTGTTCATCCAGCGGTAATGAATGGGTATAATCAACACATTGGCGATAAATACCAGAGACAGTGTGTAACTGTGACCCATCGGGGACAGTAAAGTAACCATTGACACCCACTATGGCCGTTGGGACTAAAATGGCGCTTCCCCAGGCCACTACCTTGCCAATACGTCGTTTCATTACTTAATTACCACCATAAAGCTCACCACTGAAAGTATAGGTTGCCCCTACATCGGGCGCCGATTTTGCGATCGTTAATGCCTAAATACAAGTGATAAACACACCTTATCACTTGCCGCACACTTGATGTCAGAGAGAGGATAGAAAAGCACCGACAAAAAAAAAGCACCGACTTTGCGTCGGTGCTTTTTAGGTGGCAGGGGTAGAGGGATTCGAACCCCCAACACGCGGATTTGGAATCCGCTGCTCTGCCAGTTGGAGCTATACCCCTATAAGTAGTGGCGGAGCGGACGGGACTCGAACCCGCGACCCCCGGCGTGACAGGCCGGTATTCTAACCAACTGAACTACCACTCCGCACCAATTCTGTATGACTAAAGGCTTATATCTCTTTGCTTTAATCAATTGTAATTAGAGCCTGGCGATGTCCTACTCTCACATGGGGAGACCCCACACTACCATCGGCGCTGCTTCGTTTCACTACTGANATTGTAGCGATCTCGCGACAAATTACCACCATCAATTACTAGTCAAACGTTTAATCGCTTATTTATAAAGCGATTTGTCTGGTCGTCCAATACAAAAAAACCCAGCTTTTCAGCTAGGGTTTCTAAGTAGTGGCGGAGTGGACGGGACTCGAACCCGCGACCCCCGGCGTGACAGGCCGGTATTCTAACCAACTGAACTACCACTCCGCACCAATTCTGTATGACTAAAGGCTTATATCTCTTTGCTTTAATCAATTGTAATTAGAGCCTGGCGATGTCCTACTCTCACATGGGGAGACCCCACACTACCATCGGCGCTGCTTCGTTTCACTACTGAGTTCGGCATGGAGTCAGGTGGGTCCAAAGCGCTATGGTCGCCAAGCAAAATTKGGTGTGTCTTCACTTTTCAGTCAAAACACRWATCTAGAAAGCTGTTCGTTCTCGCCACAATCAACTGGCTTATTTCGAGTCCAACCCAAAACCTCTTGGGTGTTGTATGGTTAAGCCGCACGGGCAATTAGTACAGGTTAGCTCAACGCCTCACAGCGCTTACACACCCTGCCTATCAACGTCGTAGTCTACGACAACCCTTTAGAGAGCTCGAAGCTCTAGGGA
>NZ_MUFF01000033.1:0-24195 GCF_001996105.1 Salinivibrio sp. IB643 | reverse complement strand
GCCGGCCACGTCCACGCTCCACTCGCCGTTTTCATCCACGGTGGTGGTGTAGTCTTCGCCGTTGATGGTCATCGCAACGGTATCGCCTTCGGCGATGTCGCCGCCGCTCGCGCTGCCGGTGACCGTGATGGTCTCGCCCGCTTCTTGCGCGTTGATCACGTCATCGCTGGTGATGTTGTTCACGCTGACCGTGCCGGCCTCGGCGCTAGTATCAACCTCAGCTTGATCACTCCCCGGCGCGGAGGTGTTGCCGGAGGTGTCGGTAATGGTGGCTTCTACGGTTAATGTTTCTCCGTCTGCAGGAGTGTCTGGCAGTGTGATGGTGACGGTGCCGTCTATGATATTTTGCTCGGTAATCGTCGAGGTTTGACCATTTATCGTTAATACATCGCCCGGATTAGCACCGGTATCGGACAGATCGATCAATACCTGGATCCCATCACCAAGCTCTTGCCCACTAATAATGCCATCGTTGTTAGCATCATTAACAATGGTCACGCCAGGGATTCCGGGAGCGGTGGTGTCAATCGCAAGCCCCGCTCCGCCTTCTGCATCGCTACCAATCGCCCCGTTGTTGGTTGCAAGCGAATCAGTATCAAATCCTGAGCTCGCAATGGTCTCGCTTCCATCACGCGCAACATTGACATAACTCCATGAGCCACTGCCGGCTGCAGCGTCACCACCAGCGGCGGTCGCTTGGTCATCTTCAATGGTGATCTCGCCTTCACCATCAAGGATTTGTTGCTGAATCTCGGCTATTTCATCTTGAACATCTTGCGGCAATCCATCGAGCACGGCGCCGGGCTGCTCTCCCTGAGCCTCAACGGCGAGTAACGTTCCGTCGCTGAGTACAATAACAGCCTCACTGTTATCTGGCAGAACCAGCTCGGTTCCAGACGGAAAGGACGTGCCTTCGGTCACTGTCATTGGCGTGCCATTGACAAGCAGTACACCATTTCCTTGGATACTTTCGACGTTTACATTGCGAGAGAGCGAGATTGATTTCATAGCCGGGACTCTTTATCCATAAAAATGTGAGGTGCATTCAAAGTCTATCGCTTGCATTATCTAAATAATTAGACTTCTTCGAAAGCAATTTTACGCCGAAATGTGCACTTGGTACGGCTCAAAATTGACGCTTTACGTTATGTAGTGTAGATGGTTTTTTGAAACGGCGCCAAACCAGGCTACCTCCGTAGACTATGCCCTTAAAGTATGCGCTTACATGTCACTATTAACAGGGTTGAGTATTCTATATATTAGTAATATCAATGCATTAAGGTTGAACTGGCTTTTTCGATGAAGTCTTGGATATGATCTTTTCTTTGTCCCTCGCGTACACCCAGATGGATCGATTTATGAATGCCTGTTTTGCCCATGCGAAGAATATGTAGGTTTAAACGCTGTTGATATTCTAAAGCCAGCCATTTGGGGAGTGCCGCGATCCCGCGTTCAGCGACAACCATTTGCGGTATGATATCGGTTTTTTCTATGGTTTTGTGTTTGCGCGGTGCACAGTGCGCTGGCGCTAAAAACTGAGTAAAAACATCTAAACGCGATTGATCAACGGGGTAGGTAATCAGTACTTCTTGTGTCACTTGCTGAGGATCAACATGGTCAAACACCGCGAGTGCACTTCGTCCGCTCGCCACCAGCACCTGTTCGTAATCAAACACGGATACGTATTCTATGCCTGGTTTAAGTAAAGGATCGGGCGTGACGAGCACATCAATCTCATGGCCAAACAATGCGCCCAAACCACCGAATTGGAACTTTTGTTTAACGTCAACATCCATATCCGGCCATTGATGTAAAAAAGGCTCGACCACTTTCAGCAGCCATTGATAGCAAGGGTGGCACTCCATACCAATACGCAGTGTACCACGCTGACCTTGGGCAAACTGTTTAAGCTGGTGTTCAGGCCAAACCTGTTTTGGTCGGCCCTTTCACGTATCTGTGGCTAGGTAAAGAAAAAGATGTCTCTAACAAGTTGGATCTGCTCGAAAGGCTCTTACCCGTGTATCAAACACTGCTGAGCAAACTGGCAGAAAAAGGCATTGAGTGGGTCCAAATCGACGAACCGATCTTGGTCACGGAGCTCACGCCTGAATGGCAGACGGCGCTAAAAACCGCGTATCGTGCATTAAGCCAAACCAAGGTCAAGTTATTGCTGGCGAGCTACTTCGGCGAGCAAGCTGAAAATCGTCCATTGGCGCAATCGTTGCCCGTTGACGGCTGGCACTTGGATGCTATTAGTGGCCGAGGGGATGTGGATGCATACCGTGAAGCGCTTAGCGATCAACACGTTCTGTCTGTGGGGGTGATTAATGGTCGTAACGTTTGGAAAACGAATCTCAATGCCACGTTAGAATGGCTCGAACCGATTCATCAATCCGAGTTTCCGCACCTAATCAAGCACAAATTATTGGCTTGATGAAGAAAGCCGCCGCCCGTATTCCTGAAGAAAGATTGTGGGTGAACCCAGATTGCGGCCTAAAAACCCGCCAATGGGATGAGGTTATCCCGGCATTAGAAAACATGGTTGCAGCGGCGAAAGCGCTTCGTCAGTGACGCTGCATCAGTAGCGCGAAGATCAAAACATCGTCAAACAAAAAACGCGCCACGGATTTTTCCGGTGGCGCGTTTTTTATTCACATGTTATTGGCTAATACGAATATCAGTGCGGCGATTAATAGCACGCCCTTGCTCGGTGTGATTGGTCGCAGCAGGCCGTGACTCACCTTGGCCGCTTAGCGTCACTGTATTGACACCATCCGACGAAATAACAGGGGCAACTGCGTCCGCTCGTTGTTGTGACAGTTGCTGGTTATAGTATGCGCTTCCGACACTATCGGTATGGCCAGTCACTGAGATCCGTGCTGGGTGCTTTGCTAACATCTGCGCTAAGCGTTGCAAAATCGCTTGGCCTTGGGAAGAGACACGCGACGTATCGAAGTCAAAATGCACACGCGCTACCGGCGAATTGGGCGCTTGCTGCCAGTAAGCATGACTTTTAATAAAACTGGCACACTGTGGCGACACATCAAGTGCATCAATTTTTGCGACCAGCCACTGGTGATTGGCGGTGGTTTGGGGAGCAACCACGAGTCGTTTATTATCCTGATAGGTGCGCGCGATGACGCCGTCACCGGTCGTCACCTGGTAATGTGCCGACCCTTCTTGCATGACGCAGTAAGTATCAAATAAGGCGTCATTCGCCCACACGATATTGGGAAGGCTCAGTACGAGTGCAATATTGATCCATTTAATCATTGGATGCTCCTTGTTATGGGGCGAGGTGGCCGATTTCTTCAGTAATAAGCTCGAGGATTTTATTTTTTATTTCATCTGGATTCTCTGCAGAAAATACATTGTCTTCACCAACACAAGACTCCATTTGAGATGGAATATCCTCACTGTCTGCAAAACCTACCGCTGTCATCCTCGCTTTAACTGGCTCACCATCAACATTCAGGCTGTTTAAGTGCTCAATGATGTTGGTACACATGTCAGCCTCAATTAGCTTGTCGGTTGTGTCGGTAAAATTATCCGCCCCATCAGACAATAAAATAATTAAACGCCTTGGGTTTGCCCCTACTTCAACCATTTGTGCACCACGAATGATGCCAGCATAAGAAGATGTTCCGCTAATCTGGCTACCTCTAATTACGAAACTATTTACTTTATTTTTTAAGGTATCAAAGTCATCCGTTAGTTCAATATCTTGAAAGTATGACAATTTTCCATCTATGCTGGTTTCTAAAACTGGATTGGAATGTACGGGATGACTCAGACTAAAAATGTTATCAACAGTAGCCCTTCCATTAACCTGTCCTGGCGTATCGCCTGATCGGGCATCACACTGAAGGTACCAACCCCAGCGGTACGAACAATCAGTAATACACCTAGAGTTTCCATTACAGATAAGATGATCAAAATGAAGCATTTTATCTTTATTGTCAGGATTTACTTTTTGGGTAAAGTTATCAAAACCAGTTATCGCTAATCTATTTTTATTTTCTCCTTTAACGTAGTCATTGAAATTATCTAGTTCAGACGCTATTTCACTGATAATTTCTTTCATCATTCTATAACGAATCTCACCAGTTCCATCCTTCCCACTCCATGGCCAGGCCATCGAGCCAGAGAAGTCTGCCACCAAGACTACATCAACCGTTTCTGCATGGTATTTCCTACTCACCGCACCGCTTGCCACATCATAGTTCTCACCAAAACCAACAATGGTCTCATTACCCGGAAACCATGTAGGCTGGTGAATTTTGGCTAATACTTGATACTCAAAAAAACGCTGCTCTGAGTCTTGGCAAGACGCGTTGTTTTCGCAATTTATTTTACGAATGGTAATATCGCTATCGTCGACTTCTGCGTAGGGAAAATAGTCCTGAATATAAGCCTTGGCCAGTGTCTTATCATCCGACCCTGCTCCTGCAACAGCTAGGCTTGCCACCTCAACCGCCTCTGCCAGACGTGCCTTGTCCTGCACCGCACGCGCCCCATCTGTCCCTAGGGTAAAAATGCCAAACAGTATTGGAATAAATAAGGCGAATAAAATGGCTGCATGCCCTTGTTGCTGACGGTAGTAGCCGGGAGCTGAGTGAGCAAAACCTGGTTGTGAGCGCATAAACTATCTCCCCATCACTACGGCGCGCGACGATACGCGCGAGAAGTCTTCGCCAATCAGATTGCCGTACCAATTATCGGTGTCGTAGCACACGGTCACTTGGTATAAGGTAGCTGGTCGCCCAAAGGTGGTGGTAAAGCTGAGATCTTTACTCGGCGGCGCTGCCTGGCACAGAGTTCCAGAAGGTGCTGACCACTGGCTAATAATTTTGTTTTGATCCTCTTCATCCGTCGCTCCAACGCCTTGACGAACATGAAGCGAAAATCCGAGTTTGGTACTGTCAAAGTTACTCATGGTACGCGTGAGGGAGTTTCTGACGATAGTGTAAGCTTCTTCAGCTTGAGTATCGTTCACTCTAAAGTCGTCCTCACTAAACAGTTCAGTGCGCTCTTTAATGATATTGGCTGCAGAAAAAGCCATGCGCTCGAGCTTACCTTTAACGCTCAGTTTAATGATGATATCGGCACTGAACACCAACAGCAGCGCGAAGAAAACCCCGACGATGGCAAATTCGACGGTAAAGTTGCCTTGCTGATGAGACTTAAAGCGCAAAGGTTTCACGTTGGTATTCCTGTATCACTATCATTTCACGGGAAAAAAGGGTGTTTTTATCCAAAAATAAATTAAAGATGGGTTGATAGTCATAACTGACATTATAAATGGCAATAGGGGCTTTCTCTGGCTCGCCACATACAGCTTCTTTGTCATCTTCATTGTCTGGTTCACAACCATCAGTGATCGTGGCAAGGGTGTTGTATTCATTAACATAACGGATACTTATCCGGTAATTATTCGCATCGATCAACGCATGCCAAAGGCTACTATCATCATTAAGGGTTTGTTGAAATACGGTCACAAAATCTTCAGTTTGTTGTTTTTTCGCATGTTGTGCGGCTCTTGAGATAGCTAAATCCCCCAAGGCAGATACATACGACATAAAGCTCATTTCCACCCAAGCGGCGCACATCAACCAAAAGGCAAAAAAACCGCCAACAAATTCAATCGTTGCGACGCCTGATTCTCGCTTTAGGTGATGGGGCGTGTTTATTCTCATTGAATAACGCCCTCTTGCTCTGGCGCTTTAGCCTGAGGCGCGACATCAAGAAGAGAGGACAAATCGGCCACGGGTAAAGCTTGCAATTGTTGGTAAAGTACGGCTTGTTCCTCGCTCTCCATGCTGGATGTTAGCGCATCAAAGGCTGAGCGCTGATTGGTTTTGGCATAGATTAACGACAGGGTAATGCGCGTTTTATCCGAAAGTTCACTGAGCTCTGGCAATGGTTCCAGTCGACGAAGGGCCCCCGTCAAGTCCTGTTCCAGTACATCAATCAATGCGAGGTTGTTTTTTATGGTGCGATCATTGGCCATGTTCTTTCGTGCTTGATTGAACCACTGTCGCGCGTCTGTTAAGTCTCCCTCTCGTGCAGCCAGTATGCCAAGCAAATTGGCCGACTCGCTGTCATTGGGATCCCGTTGTTGTACTTCTTTCAGGCGTAAGGCGGCGGTTTGCCATTGCTCTAATCCCATCGCGACTTTACCGGCTAGTAAGCCTATCTGCGATATAGGCTGTCCATCTTGCTCCGTCTTTTGTAACAAAGGCGACAGATAAAAATCCGCCGAGTCATAGTCTTTGATGTACAGATAACGTTTCACCAGCTTTATTCGTGTCTGCGAAGATTCTTTTTGCTTTAACTCACGCTTGTAGAGCTCAATGATCTCACGATCATTGCCACTACTTTCTAACACTTGTTCGTTGGTCAGCGTCTTTTGCTCTGGCGGCTGACTGGCTGCACACCCAGAGAGCACCAAAATATAGGCTGCCACCAGCGCCCAACGCGGTTGTTTGATTCGAGGTTTCACCTGATTAGGCATTGGCTAGCATCCTCATAATGCCCGGTGCGGCGATTAGGATCACAATCGGCACCATGATAAATACAATCAAAGGAATCGACATTTTGGCTGCGAGCTGACCGATTTTTTCTTCAACTTGCAAAAGTTGTACTTCACGAATATCCGCCGACAAGGTGGTGAGCACCCCATATATCGACGTGCCGTATTGTAAGCTTTGATTAAGGGTCATCACAAAGCTGCGCATTTCATTAGACGGCACTCGCTGATAAAGCTCTTCGAGTGCTTGCTCAAGCCCCACAATCCGTGAGCGTTCATTCACACGGGTGAGCAAAAAACTCAAGTCACGGTCAAAGGCCGCCATTTCACGCGATAAATAAGTAATGGACGCTTCAATGGTCATCCCAGTTTGAACACAAACAGCCATCAGATCGAGCATGTAAGGCAGTCGATTAGAAATGGCTTTCACCAACGCCCGTTTACGTAGGTTGAGATAGGCATCGGGGCCAATGATGATGATCACCAGCCACACTAAGCCACCAATCAAAAGCCAGGTATTCGGCCATTGTTGCAGTTGGCTCAATAAAAATATACCAACGCTACCCGCAAGCAATACCGCATATTTCATCGGCATAAATAACCGGCTCCAACGCTTATCGTAAATACCGGCCGCGAGAAATTTTTGTTCCACCTCATGAGTGTCATTAGACACCAGCTGGTTGATAAAGGCGCCAAACTTATCCCATAGTGGGGTTGTTGTTTGATCGGTTGAGTTCTCAATATTAAAGTCACGAAATTGGCGTTTTTTACGCGACTGTCGCAATGCACCAACAGCAAGCACGCAGCCGACAAGTAGCAGTATTAAAAAAATCCATTGATGCTGTGCCATCATGATTCCCTTTTATCAGCGCACACTTTTCATTAATCCCCAAACGATGGCGATCCCAATCGCTTCACTAATAAGGACATAATAAAGAATCACTTTGCCATCGGGGTCAAACATCACAAACTCAAAGTTTTCTGGGCTGAGATATTGCAAAACAAACAGGAAAAAAAACGGAATCGCCGCGACGATTTTCGCCGATGTGCGCGCCTCAGACGTTAAGGCATATTTTTTCTTATCAATCGAGCGGGCATTAAACATCATCCGATTAAGCCGCATCATAATATCTTTGAGTTGGCCACCACGCTGCATATTGGCGCGCAGCGTGATCACAAAAAAGTAAAACGATGGATAAGGATAACGACGACAGGACTTTCGAAACACGTCGTCGGGAGATTCACCAAGTTGTAAACGTTTCCCCATAATGCGGAACTCGCGACCAATGTCACCTTCGAGCGTATTACCGACATACAAAATAGCATGCATGATACTTTCACCGGCAGACACTGCACTGGTCATCATATTCAACGCATCCGGGAATGCCGTTTCAAACATTTTTTGTTCACGGTTTTGAAGCCAACGGTAAAATATCAATATGCCCGCAAGCACAAAAGGCGGCGTAACTATCCAGATGGGCTCCCGTAAAAACTGGTTGTTAAATTGAATCGATGCAAAACAAAGGCCCGCTAAAAGTGCAGCTAACTTAATATTTGGGCGCTCTCCCAGCTGTTTCTTAAAGTTGCTCCAGCGCAGTAGAATGTTTTCCCATACACTCCTATCGGCCAGGGAGCGTAGATCCACCGCTTGCTGGTTTGCCATCACGGATTCAACAAACTCAGTTCGGTTAAATTCTTCGAGATAATCATAGCGTTTGTGTTTTTTCAGCCAAGGAACAATCAATAACCCCAACCCAACCATCAGCATGACAAGGTAAATCACATGCCCTCCCCGGCTTTGAATGCAGACGAAAGCTTTTCCTCAAGCCCAAAGAAACGTGCTTTTTCCATCAACACCGAACGTTGCATGAGTCCTGCCGTCATAAAGTTGCCACGCACTTTCCCTTCACCAGATTGCTGATAAACCGGTTGAAAGCGAAAAATCTCCTCCATAACCACATTGGCGCCCTCTAATCCAACCACTTCGGTAATACTCATCACTTTACGGCTACCATCATGCAACCGGCTGATTTGGATCACCAAATCGACAGCACTAACGATGGTGCGCCGAATCGCTTCTAGCGGGAGGTTACTGTTTGCCATCATCACCATCGATTCAACCCGAGCCAGTGCGTCGCGAGGTGTATTGGCGTGCAGCGTTGACATGGATCCGTCGTGACCGGTATTCATGGCCTGGAGCATCTCAAACGCTTCGGCCCCACGGCACTCACCCACAATGATCCGATCGGGACGCATCCGTAGCGAGTTAATCACTAAGTCGCGTTGATCGACTAAACCTGTATTTTCAATCCCTGCGGTCCGCGTTTCTAATCGCACCACGTGAGGTTGCTGCAACCGTAACTCCGCGGCGTCTTCAATGGTAATAACCCGCTCATTTTCACCAATAAACTGGGACAAGGCATTGAGCATGGTCGTTTTACCTGAACCTGTTCCCCCGGATATTAAAATATTGAGCCGACAATGCGCGGCAATCATTAATAGTTGGGCCATTTCTGGGCTCATTGCCCCGAACTCACACAGCTTCTGTAGATCAATACTCTGTTTTTTAAATTTACGGATTGAAATCGCGGTGCCGTCAATGGATATCGGCGGAATAACAATATTCACGCGGCTACCATCTTCTAGACGCGCATCACAAGTAGGAGACGATTCATCCACCCGACGACCAACCCGTGAAGCAATACGCTTGGCGATTTCACGCAACTGACTTTCATCAATAAAGGTCACCGGTGCGGGCTCAACTAAACCGTTACGCTCAATATAAACGGAATCAGGTCCGTTGATCATAATGTCGGTGATGGTTTCATCGTCCATTAAATTTTGCAGTGGCCCCAGACCAATCAGCTCGTCGGTTAAGTATTTAACGAACTCATTTTTTACCGTGCTACTTAATGGCCATTGCTCACGATTGATGAGTAGCTCAACCGCGCTCTGGAGTTGCTTTTCAAGCTCTTCACGCGACACATCCGCAATCACATTCGGGTCTAAGGCATCAAAGACCTGCTTACGGATCTTTACATAGACTTCCTTGGTGCCTATCACTCAACGTGCCTCTTTTGACGCCACAAACCGGTGAAAAAATTGAACACTGAACGGCGCTCTGTTGACTCACCTATCACCAAGGAAGCCAACTTACGCGTCGGACCAGATGCCTTTATTTTAGCCTGCGCGACTCGGTTTCCCTCCAACACAAGCTCGCCAATTTTCCCCGAAAAGGGGATCACGACATCAAGTGGGCATTGAAGAAACTTCTCTATGTCTGCCCCCGTCACGGTGGCAAACTTTTCCGGTATACAGTGGTTTAGTACCAGGATGAGGCGCGGCCGCGATGCTTCATCGACTTTGTCAATGGTCATTTTTAATCGTCCGGCATCACGTAATGCTGATACAGTTGGACTAACCACCAAAATAATGCAGTCACTGTCTAACCAACGCGCTTGGTTACGATGCGTAAAGCCCGACGAACCCGAGACATCTTCAACAATGAAGTTGCATTCTGATGAGAGTATATCCGCGGCATTATTGTTGTAATCATTCAGTTCGTCGAAACTGTACTGTTTGGAGGTCAGTGATAGAACAGAGAGCATGTCACTGTGTTTGGTGAGTAAGCTTTGCGCTGCCGATAGATCAAGGCTTGAAGAAAACGCGCCTTTTTGCACCTCCCGCTTTTCAAACTTCTTTAGCCCTAACATAATATCTAGGTTGCCACTGGTGTAATTATGGTCAACCACAATGCATGATGCGCTTTTATCGGTGACCAATTGATGCGCTAACTCAGACGTGATCAATGTCGTGCCAACCCCTCCTTTAGCGCCAATCACCGATATTCTTTTCGCGCGACGGTTTTGGCCAGGTCCACGATTACGCTGACGGTTATCACTGACGCTACGGACAAAATCGATCAGCTCTTGTTTCGTAATTGGCCAAAATAAGTAATAAAACCCCATCTCTTTGAGATTACGAATCGTTGAGATCGCATCCTCACTGCCAATCACAATCACAGAGGCATGACTTGGCAATAAGTGGCTAATACGACGAGCATCCCCCGTCACATCCTGACTGCTATTCAACTCAACCAATACGATTTCAACACTCTGTTGACGAACGTGATCCGTGATCGCCATGTCTGAGTTTTTGCAGATCTCTGGCGTTGCGACGCCCTCAAAACGAAACGCTTCTTCCACCAAAGAACGACAGGGAGCGGTTTGATAGAATAATACCGACGTAATCTTCTCGCGTTCGTCTTGCTGAGATTGATTACTTTTTAATATATCAACGAGATCAAACATCAGTATTCGCCTTCTTCATGACTGAGGCCACGTTCAGGATGTACCTTGGAGAGCCAGCGATTCTGTGTCACCACACAACCGGTTTTATTCTGACGCACATCGGCTATTTTAACGGGATGACAAGCTTGTGGTTTTACCTGATAAGTCACCACTGAAACGCGCCAATCTCCGTCTTCCAGAGCCGCCGAACGACGCCGAATATTTTGACTTTCTACTCCCAACTTCAATAAATAACGTTGCGCTTTTTTCGCCGCCTGTTCACCGCGAGGGGTGTTATAGTCAATCGTAATAGGTTGAGTAAGTACTAACTTCTGATGATGAGAAGCAAAACGAGTAAATTGCTCAAAATCACTCTGCGACGCGGATGTTGATAGCGTTAACTGATAAGTTACTGGCGCCAGTAAAACTTGAGTTCCCTCGGTTTGATAAGCGGGTGTACAGCCCCACAGCCCACTCATTAGGAGGATGCCGACTAGCCATAATGTCACTTTCATTGGATAAAGCCTCCTTTACGCAACCATTGGCGCAATGGTGCTTGCTCAGGCACCGCGTCTAACGCGAAAAAGCGCTCAAGCGTCGACGTTCGCTGAATTTGAGGGATAACCACTTGATCTGATTGAATGGGTTTGACCAAGTTCACTTTGGCGACGATCACCAGTTCAGTGTTATTACGTTGCGTTTCGGTATGACGAAACAGCGCCCCTAAAATGGGAATATCACCGACAAAGGGTATTTTCGATAAGGATTCACGCTCTTCACTGTTCAACAAGCCACCGAGGACAAAGCTGTCGCCGTCTCCCAGCTCAACCGTAGTGCGGGCTCGGCGTGTTTTTAATGCCGGCAAATCATAGGCGTCATTGCTGTATTGCGCATCCAAAGAGCTCACTTCCGGCATTAATGCGAGTTTGATCTTATCGTCCCTGTGTACGTTGGCCGCCAATTCTAGTTTGACCCCATATTCGCGATACTGCACATTCACGCCACCATCAATACGAGTGACGACAGGCAGTTCACCACCGACAAGAAAGCTGGCTGTTTCACCCGATAACACCGATAAATTGGGCTCTGCGAGAATTTGTCCGACATTATCATCGCCAACCGCACTGATGACGGTGAGGATGTCGCTGGCACTAAAACTCTTCAACGGATTAACAAAGATCCCGCTGCCTCGACCACCCGAGCTAAAATTAACACCAAACTTTTCCATAAACGAATTGGAGACTTCCGCCACGGTTAATTGCACATTGACTTGCTTGGTCGTGGCCACCTCTAAGTTATTGACAATCCCGTCGTAGCGATAACGGCGCATAAACTCGAGGTTGTAGGTATTTTCTCCCGTATTCCACTCAACTTCTTCTTCAGTGGCTGACTTTGCTAACAGCTCACCCACCAAGCGTTCGATACTTTTTTTCTGCGTTTCGCTGGCCACCCGACCGCTGAGTACCACTTGATCAGCCAAATTATCAATTGAAATATCGAGATCCGGATAACGCAGCTGAATTTGTTGCTGAATATGGACCATACTTTGGTTCACGACCAATTGACGTGCCGCCATGGTATTGCCTGCTTCATCAAATACCAGTAACGAGGTTGTGCCAACCGCTTTACCAAACGCTACAATTTTTCGCTTATCGATAACTTGGTAGTCTGCTATCGCGGGATCAGCGACGAATACCGAGCCAATCGTTTGATTGACTTGCAATGCTTCTGCCTGGCCTTTGGCGATATTCATCACCATAGGGGCAGAATGGGCCGCCATCGCGACCCAGCTCAACAATAATGCCAACATCCAGCGGCGACAAAAGTGCGGCGCTTCCATACAAATTCCTTATTTTATAACGGCAGTATCAGCCCGAAACTCTGTAATCGCTCGATAGTCATCTAGAACATCGCCAGCGTTGGCGGACATATCTTTAGGCGACGCTTTGCCCAGCGACTTGTGAACCTCAAGTTGGGCGATGCGTTTGGCAATGGTCATGGTGGCCACTTGCTTACGGGTAAGCTCCAAAATCAAGGTGGTATCCGTAGACGCCGGTTGATTGCGGGTCGCCTCTTGACGCGATTGCGCAACTTTGAGGACTTTCACGCCCATTAATACAGGCGCGAGGGACACACCGCGAAAGCTACGCACTGTGGTCTCATTGGCAAGGTTTTGATCGGTGGAGGCAAGCGCCATAATATCGACCAATGCCCCAGCGCGCACCGCCCCACCGACCACTGAGGTTGCTGAGACTTCAAGCGGAAAGGGAATACGATCGGCTTGTGTGACGTAATCGAGATAATCTTGGCTTTGCGGAGACACCACTGCGTCCGGATAGAGAATATCGCCGGCCGCCAGTGATCGTCTGGCGAATAAAGCCTCGCCATTGGTTTCGGGGATTGCCATATCAGCGTCAATACCCATTTGGTTGGCTTTGTTCTCTGGCCAGGTTTCAATAATCAGATTATCTCGTGCAATCGTCTCACCACGGTCGAGCTCAGATTTCAACGTTATCACCTTGTAGACAACCTCGGGTGATGCTGTTGACGCCTCAGTTTGCACCGGCTGCGTCGACTGATTAGGCTGCAATAAACCGTACAGACCGATGGCAATGGCCAAAAAGGCAATCAAGGAGAGTAATTTTGAATTCATAGTCCCTCTAAACAACCGGAAACCACGGTGGGAAGCGATAGTTGTATCGATCAAACATATAAGAGGAGCGGCGACGTTACATTGCGTACATCGCCATCGTGAATATCACCACGCGACACTCGCTAAGGTAAGCCATATGGCGAACATTCCCGATGGCGCGATAGCCAGGGCATAAGGCACACCATGGGCACGCCATTCGGGCTTTCCTAACCCGCTGGCCAACAAAAGCCCGACAGCGACTAGGCCGCCCAAAATGGCCATTAAAAACAACATCCATGGCCACCATTGTTCGCTCACCGCGAGACTTATCGCTGCTAGCAGCTTCACATCTCCAGCACCGCACACACCGAGCCAAAATAAAGCAAAGCCGGCCACCAAAACTAAGCAGGCCTGTATTAGCGCATTACCGACAGGGAGCTGAGCCCAGTAAACAATGCCCCCTGCAACCACAGTGATTACCGCTAGCACCCAATGTTCGATGGTGCGTCGTCTCAGATCGCTAACCATACACACCAGCAAACAGGAACCAATCAATAATGGCAGAGCAATCACTGTGATTAAGGCCTACTGTTTAGTTTCTGACTTATTTTTGATCAGCGTCAACTGTAGGGTCTACATTGGTAGTGATTTCATCGATTGCAGCCTTTAAAGCACCTTTTAGACCACCTTCATCACCTTGACCGTTGAACACGGCCAGCACGATCGCAGAAATCGCGACACCGATAATCGCATATTCGATAGCGGTAACACCGCGCTTGTCTTTGGCAAACGACTCCAGTGCTAAACGGGTGTTGACATACATTTCAGTTAACATACGCATTTCTTCCTTTAATTTTTTTACCCATCACGTGAACAGTAAATTGGAACCCTGTTCACAATTTGTGGCGGAAGGCTATCACTGCCATCGAAGATGAGAAAATACATCATGCCTATAATTTGACGCAGATCTGACTATTTAACCGACCACTGTCTAGTCGATCGCAAAAAATAAATAATTGATAAAATTATAAATTTAAGGTGGTTGTGGTATCCGCGTAAAAGGACGCCTGCTCTAAAGCTGATATTGACAATGAAGTAGATAGGTATGGGTATGGGTATGGGTATGGGTATGGGTATGGGAAGAATACTAGGGAAGTGAGAGAAAACCAGAGAGAGTAAAAAAAGAAAAGGGAGCCTGAGCTCCCTTTTCTCCAGAATCTTAGCGACGGATGCCTAGACGCTTGATAACGTCCAAGTAACGGTCAACACTGTTCTTTTTCAGGTAGTCCAGCAGCTTACGACGACGTGAAACCATGCGTAGCAGGCCACGGCGGCTGTGGTGGTCACCTTTGTGCTCAGCGAAGTGCGATTGCAGATCGTTGATTGATGCGGTCAACAGGGCGATTTGAACTTCCGGTGAACCCGTGTCGTTCTCGGTTTTGCCAAAATCAGCAACGATTTGTGCTTTTGCTTCTGCAGTCAGAGACATAATGCTCTCCTAATAAGAGTGTGTGATTATCATGCACCAGCCAATCTCTGATTCAGCCGGTGCCCGAAGGCGCGTATTCTACTGACTTTCGTCTAAGGTAGCAATCTATCCACGCCGCTTTTTCCGTGAAACACCCGCAAATGGCAGCGTGTTTTTTAGCTTGCTTCCGGCTGGCGACTGGCCACTAAACGACGTGGCGCCACCAAGCCATCGGCGTCAATTTCACCAACACCAATAAAGTGACGTTCCTCGCCCGCGGTTAAGCGAACAAAGCCACTGGTAGGTGCATTCGGCACCTGTACCGCTTGGCCTTGTAAGGCATAGCTGGCCATTACCGGCAACAAGTTGATTTCTCGCAAGTCTTGTACCGCGGTATCAAGTGGGAGTAACAAAGGATCCAGCAGCTGCTTAGGTTGGATCTCTTGTTCTCTGGCTTCATTCAACAAGCTTTCGAGCTGCTCTAATGTCACCATCTGGCGCGTCGGATAGCCAGAAACACCCGTGCGACGCAGTGCGGTGACGTGGGCACCACAGCCTAGCATTTCCCCAAGATCATCGACGATGGTTCGAATGTAAGTGCCTTTAGAACAATGGACTTCCATCTCAATCTCATCACCTTCAAAACGCAACAATTCAATTTGATGAACATGAATCGTACGCGCTTCACGCGGTACTTCAATGCCTTGACGCGCATATTCATACAAAGGCTTACCTTGATATTTGAGCGCGGAGAACATCGATGGGATCTGCTGGGTTTCACCGCGGAACTTAGCAATACAGCGCTCCAGCAATCCTAAATTGACTTTTACATCGCGGGTTTCTACCACTTCACCATCGGCGTCTGAGGTATTGGTGCGCTGACCCAATTTTGCCACCACCCGATAACGTTTGTCGGCATCCAGCAAAAACTGAGAGAACTTGGTCGCTTCACCTAGGCAAATTGGCAACATGCCCGTTGCAAGCGGATCCAAGGCTCCAGTGTGTCCTGCTTTCTCGGCAAAAAAGATACGTTTTACTTTCTGCAGAGCATCATTAGAGGTTATGCCCGTGGGTTTATCGAGTAGGATAATCCCATCAACGGGGCGACCTCGACGACGTTGACGACGCGCCATCTTTTATTCCTCACCTTTGTCATCATCATCACGGCGCTCATTATCACTGCGCACCGCTTTGCTCACCAGGTTCGAGATACGAATACCTTCAGTGAGCGACTCATCAAATACAAACGTCAACTCTGGGGTCACACGCAAACGAATCGCCTTTCCGACCAAAGAGCGGATATAACCACTTGCTTCATTGAGGGCTTTGAGGCTTTCTGTCGGTGCTTGTTCGTCAACGGTTAAAAAGGTGACGAAGACTTTGGCGTAAGCAAGGTCACGCGAGATTTGGACGTCAGAGACGGTCACCATACCGATACGTGGATCTTTTACTTCACGCTGCAGAATCAGTGCAATTTCTTTTTGCAACTGATGGGCGACACGGTCCGTCCGGCTAAAATCTTTACCCATTTTCTTTTCTCTCAACAAAATGGGGGTAAGCGCATGCGCCTCCCCCCACGGTGTATCCAAACGACCTGGCTGTTTTTAAACGCTTAATTAGTCAATTGAGCGCTGAATTTCAACCGTTTCAAAGACTTCGATTTGGTCACCAACGCGAACATCATTGTAGTTCTTCACGCCAATACCACACTCGTAGCCTTTCTTCACTTCGTTCACATCATCTTTAAAGCGACGCAGTGATTCCAGCTCCCCTTCGTAGATAACCACGTTATCACGCAGAACACGAATTGGATTGTTACGCTTAATCACGCCTTCAGACACCTGACACCCGGCAATTGCGCCCAGTTTTGGTGACTTAAAGACATCGCGAACTTCTGCCAAACCAATGATTTCTTGTTTGAACTCAGGCGCAAGCATACCGCTCATCGCTTGTTTCACTTCATCAATCATGGTGTAGATAACAGAATAGTAGCGAAGATCTAAGCTTTCATTCTCGATAGTCTTACGTGCGGTCGCATCGGCACGCACGTTAAAGCCACAAATGATCGCGTTCGATGCCGCTGCCAGTACCGCGTCGGTTTCAGTAATACCGCCCACGCCGGAACCAACAATCTTCACTTTGACTTCGTCAGTTGACAGTTTAACCAGTGAATCGGCAATTGCCTCAATCGAACCTTGTACATCGGCTTTCAGAACGATGTTGAGCTCAGAGACTTCACCTTCTTCCATGTTCGAGAACATGTTTTCCAGTTTGGCTTTTTGCTGACGCGCCAGTTTCACATCACGGAATTTACCTTGACGATAAAGTGCCACTTCACGGGCTTTCTTCTCGTCACGTACAACCGTAGCTTCATCACCAGCGGCAGGGACACCTGACAGACCTAAGATCTCAACCGGAATGGATGGACCAGCATGGTCGATGTCTTGGCCGTTCTCATCACGCATCGCACGAACACGACCGTATTCAAGGCCACAAAGTACAATATCGCCTTTATTCAAGGTACCTTCTTGAACCAAGACAGTCGCAACAGGACCACGGCCTTTATCCAGACGAGATTCAATCACAACGCCACGCGCCATGCCTTTCTCAACCGCTTTCAGCTCAAGGACTTCTGATTGCAACAAGATGGACTCGAGCAAGGTATCAATGTTTTCACCCTGTTTCGCAGAGACGTGAACAAAGATGTTCTCACCGCCCCACTCTTCTGGGATAACATCATACTGCGCGAGCTCATTCTTGACGCTGTCAGGGTTAGCACCTTCTTTATCCATCTTGTTGACGGCAACAATCAAAGGTACACCCGCGGCTTTGGCGTGTTGAATCGCTTCTTTGGTTTGTGGCATCACACCATCATCGGCCGCAACCACCAACACAACGATATCCGTCGCACCCGCACCACGTGCACGCATCGCGGTAAACGCTGCGTGTCCTGGCGTATCCAGGAAGGTGATCATGCCGTTATCAGTTTGTACATGGTACGCACCGATATGCTGAGTAATACCGCCAGCTTCACCCGTTGCAACGTGTGCTTTACGGATGTAGTCGAGCAAGGATGTCTTACCGTGGTCAACGTGACCCATGATAGTAACAACCGGTGCACGCGGTGCCATAGGTGCATCGTTATCACGATCAGAGAGTACGGCCTCTTCCAGCTCATTCTCTCTGCGCAGGATAACTTTGTGACCCATTTCTTCCGCGACAAGCTGTGCGGTTTCTTGGTCAATCACCTGGTTAATGGTCGCCATTGCACCCATTTTCATCATGGTTTTAATGACTTCTGCACCTTTCACCGCCATTTTATTCGCGAGCTCAGCAACCGTAATGGTTTCACCGATCTCGACTTCGCGGTTTACTTTCTGGGCAGGTTTTTTAAAGCCATGCTGCATCGAAGACGGCTTAGCCATACGGCCTTTGCCTTTACCACCTTTACCACGACGGCCTCGGGGGTTTTTGTCTTCTGTTGCAGTGGCTTTTTTCTTTTTCTTGCGACGCGGCGCGGCCGTTTCTTCGCGGCGATCCGCTTCGTCTTCCGCTTCGCGGGCATATTCGGAGGTAACCGTATGGTGGTCAGCCGCCTCCATGGTACTTAGCGCTTTGTCTTGATCTGACCAGCGCTCTTGATTTGCTTCTGCCATTTTGCGTGCCTCTTCTAACTGCCGCTGACTTTCTTCTTCAGCTTTACGCTTGGCTTCCTCTTCCTGGCGACGCTTAAGTTCATCAGCTTCTTTCTTCGCTTGCGCATCAGCAGCACGAGTGGCAGCAGTATCCGCTGCGTCGTCTTCAGGCTGCTCAGATTTTGGTTGCGCTTGCGGCTTGGCTTCACGCTTAGCTTTTTCTTCAGCTGCGCGTTTGGCTTTCTCTTGTGCTTCACGCTTGGCTTTTTCTTCGGCCTCACGTTTCGCTTTCTCTTCTGCTTCGCGTTTTGCTTGCTCTTCAGCTTCTAGACGCGCTTTTTCTTCGGCTTCGCGTTGGGCTTGCTCTTCCGCTTCTTGCGCTGACTTTTGGTCTTCAAGCTCGCTACGCTTCACATAAGTGCGCTTTTTACGCACTTCGACTTGGACATCTTTGTTTTTTCCGCCAGCCCCTGACACGCTCAGTGTGCTACGTTTCTTGCGCTGAAGCGTCAGACGCGTCGGAGCATTGCCGTTGTCACCATGCTCACGCTTTAAATGCGTCAACAAAGCTTGTTTTTCATCTTGGCTTACCTGATCGTCCGCCGATTTTTGCATACCAGCTTCTTTAAACTGCTTCAGCAGACGATCAACCGGCGTATCAATTTCCTTCGCCAGTGTATGTACTGTAACCTCTGACATTCTGCTCCTCCTTTGCCGTCTTTACGCTTCGTCGCTGAACCAGCAGATATTACGCGCTGCCATAATAAGCTCGCCCGCACTGGTTTCGTCCAATCCATCAATATCTAACAGATCGTCAGTGCCTTGATCAGCAAGATCTTCCAGCGTCTTCACGCCTTTCGCGGCCAGTTTAAAGGCCATCTCACGAGAAAGGCTGTCTAATGCCAGCAGATCTTCGGCAGGTTCAGCGTCTCCCAGCGATTCTTCTTGTGCGAGCGCGATGGTGGTCAACGCTTCTTTCGCACGTGCGCGCAAAATGTCGACAGTGTCTTCGTCTAAGCCGTCAATTTCGAGCATTTCGCTGGTTGGCACATAGGCCACTTCTTCAAGGGTGGTGAAACCTTCTTCCACCAAGGTTTGTGCAAAGTCTTCGTCAATATCGAGATATTTAACAAACAGCTCTAACGACGCTTGTGCTTCTTCTTGGTGTTTTTTCTGGAGGTCTTCAACCGTCATCACGTTCAGTTCCCAACCGGTCAGTTGAGAGGCCAAACGCACGTTTTGTCCGTTACGCCCAATCGCTTGCGCCAGGTTATCCGCCTCGACGGCAATATCCATGGAGTGGGTATCTTCATCGACGATGATAGAGGCGACGTCTGCAGGCGCCATGGCATTGATCACAAATTGGGCAGGATTATCGTCCCAAAGTACGATGTCAATACGCTCGCCACCCAGTTCAGTTGATACCGCTTGTACACGTGCACCACGCATCCCCACACACGCACCGACGGGATCGATACGTTTGTCATTGGTTTTCACAGCAATTTTAGCGCGTGAAGCAGGATCGCGGGCAGCGCCCATCAGCTCAATCATCTCTTCGCCAATTTCTGGCACTTCGATGCGGAATAGCTCACTGAGCATTTCTGGCTTGGAGCGCGTCATGAACAATTGGAAGCCTCGCGCTTCAGGGCGCACTGCATACAACAGACCACGTACTCGGTCGCCAGGACGGAAGTTTTCACGAGGGAGTTGATCATCACGTTGGATAACCGCTTCCGCGTTGTTTCCTAAGTCGACAATGATAACATCGCGATTGACTTTTTTGACCACACCGGTGACAAGCTCACCTTCGTTGTCCATGAACTGCTCAACCACTTGTGCACGCTCAGCTTCACGCACTTTTTGTACGATCACTTGCTTGGCGGTTTGGGTGGTAATGCGGTCGAAGACAACCGATTCAATTTGATCTTCTACAAACCCGCCTAGTTCGAGGGTTTCATCATCATATTGGGCCGCTTCCAACGTGATTTCACGCGTTGGTTGGGTGACTTCATCGACGACAAGCCAACGACGGAAGGTGTCGAATTCACCGGATTTGCGATCAATGGCGACACGCACATCGATTTCGGCCTCGTACTTCTTTTTGGTTGCCGTTGCCAGCGCGGTTTCCAGTGCTTCGAAAATACGCTCTCGTGGAACGGCTTTTTCGTTTGAGACCGCTTCGACAACAGCCAAGATTTCTTTATTCATCTACTAATGCCTCATTTACTCTTAAAATGAAGGAACCAGGTTTGCTTTGGCGATGTTACTCAAGGCAAACGCCTCATCTTGGCCGTCCACGCGAACCGTGATGGTATCGCCATCGACAGAAAGGATTTCGCCTTTCCACTTACGGCGGTTTTGCATAGCCATTTTCAGCACGATGTTCACTTCATGCCCGATGAATTGCTGATAGTGATCAGCGGTGAACAGTGGACGATCAACACCTGGAGATGACACCTCTAGGTTGTACGCCACTGTGATTGGGTCTTCCACATCCATTACCGCGCTCACTTGACGGCTCACATCGGCACAATCGTCCACCGTGATACCATTTTCATGGTCAATAAAGATACGCAGTGTTGAATGCTGGCCAGCTCGAACAAATTCAAGCCCAACCAACTCATAATCCAGCGCCTCAACAGGCGCGGTTAAAAGTTCAGCCAGTTGTTTCTCTAATCCTGTCATTCCAAACCCCAGAAATAAAAAAAGGGCTTAAAAGCCCAGTTACTATCCGAATGGTCTTCTTCAGATAACAAAAAACCCCGAAAATCGGGGTTTAATGTAACTGGACCCTGATGCTATGCCATCAACATAAGTCGTTAGCATAGCCGTTATTGCTGGTGTCGGAATCATCGCAACAATAACGAGAGAGTAACTCTCTACACAAAGGCTTATTGGTCCGCTTCGTGCTGCCCCGAGGGCAAAAAGGCTAGCACGTGGCTAGCCCGGTCAGCGTGGCTTTGACAACAAACGCTGACGCGTTATTCAGTTTAGCCGTTATTTAAACAACAAACTTAAAATTGGTTGCGGGAGACGGATTTGAACCGCCGACCTTCGGGTTATGAGCCCGACGAGCTACCAAACTGCTCCATCCCGCGTCCGATTCGCGATAATTATATCGCTTTTTACAACAAAGGTGCAAGTGATTGCCCTTTGTGAATTTGGTGCCGAGAGCGGGACTTGAACCCGCACGCCTATAAAGGCACTACCCCCTCAAGATAGCGTGTCTACCAATTCCACCACCTCGGCTCAATTCTTACTGAGGGATCTCACTGTTATCAACAGGGATTTCATCCTCTTTTGGCGCAGCTTGCTGTTGTGTAGCAGGCTCGCTTAAATCTTCAAAACCGCTTTTTGCTTTAGGGTCATGCGCTGTCAAGTTACCGAGCACAAGACTCAGTGCGAAGAACGCGATTGCAAAACCGGTTGTCATTCGGGTTAAAAAGTTTCCAGAGCCGCCAGAGCCAAACACGGTGTTTGATGCCCCAGCCCCGAATGAGGCTCCCATATCTGCGCCTTTACCTTGCTGAACCAGAACCAGGCCAATTACACCGATTGCGGCCAACAGATAAATCACAAGTAGAATTTCGTACATGGTTCCACCTATGCTCCAGGTTGTTGAGCCGGCAGTGTCACTTCTCAGCCAGCGCAGCCCCCTTTGTTGGGAGCGGGTGAATACTAGCGAAAGCGCGGTGATGAAACAAGAGAAATTTACAAAAAACCTTGATTTCGACGTCGTTTGCGCAATCTATGACCACCCACCCTTTATTATTAACAGTTCGCCTTCACCGCCTCTGCAATTTCGAGTGCGTAGGCGTTCACGTTATCGGCATCCGGTCCTTCGACCATCACCCGAATCAAAGGCTCAGTGCCTGATTTGCGCAGCAACACGCGCCCCTGCTCACCCAGTTTATTTTCCACTGCGGCTTTGGCAGCCAGTACGGGCTCACTTTGGAGTGGGTCGACACTGCCACTAAAGCGCACGTTTTCTAGTACTTGTGGCAATAACGTCATGCCATCGCTTAACGCTTTTAAATCCATTCCCGTGGCGGCAACACTGGCCAGGACCTGCAATGCCGCCACAATGCCGTCTCCGGTGGTGACTTTATCCAAGACAATCACATGGCCTGAATTTTCCGCACCAATTCGCCAGCCTTTTTCTTGGAGTAGCTCCATCACATAGCGATCACCCACTTTGGCACGTGCGAATGGGATCCCAAGCGATTGTAATGCCAACTCCATGCCCATGTTGGTCATCAAAGTGCCAACCACGCCGCCTTTCAGCTCACCACGGCGTAAACTTTCGCGCGCGATGATGTAGGCAATTTGGTCGCCATCAATTTTATTGCCAAGATGATCAACCATGATCACACGATCACCGTCACCATCAAAGGCTACCCCAAGGTCTGCTTTTTCTTCCAACACGCGTTGCTGCAGCGCGCGTACATCGGTAGCCCCCACTTCATCATTGATGTTGGTCCCGTTTGGCGCACAGCCAATGGTCAGCACGTCTGCCCCTAATTCACGAAAAACAGAGGGGGCAATGTGATACGTCGCACCATGGGCGCAATCAAGGACAATTTTCAAGCCACTCAGGCTTAACGCGCTGGGGAAGGTACCTTTACAGAATTCGATGTAACGTCCGGCCGCATCGTTGATGCGGCTTGCTTTGCCCAACTCGGCAGATTCGACACAAGTGAGTGTTTTTTCGAGTTCCGCTTCAATCGCAAGCTCAACATCATCGGGGAGTTTGGTGCCCTCGGAGGAGAAAAATTTAATGCCGTTGTCGTAATGCGGGTTATGTGAGGCAGAAATAACGATCCCTGCTTCAGCGCGAAACGTTTGAGTCAGATACGCAATCGCCGGCGTTGGCATAGGGCCAGTGAAGGCGGCTTCTAACCCTGCTGCGGATAAGCCTGATTCGAGTGCAGACTCAAGCATGTAGCCCGATATTCGAGTATCTTTACCAATCAGCACCTTGCGGGTGCCTTGTTGCGACAAGACGCGCCCGGCGGCCCAACCTAGTTTGAGCATAAACTCTGGGGTGATGGGAAATTCACCCACCTTACCGCGCACACCATCTGTGCCAAAGTATTTACGTTCTACCATTGTTTTTATTCTCCTGGTGCTTCATTTTCTTGCATCGTCAACGCCACGATCTTAAGGGCATCGGTCGTCTCTTTAACATCGTGAACACGGATAATCTGTGCGCCTTTCACTGCCGCTAACGTGGCACAAGCGATGCTGCCACCTAGCACGTCGTGAGGTGTTTTATCTAGCGCTTTGTAAATCATAGATTTGCGCGACATCCCCGCCAAGATCGGCAGACCAAAGTGATGGAAATGATCTAATTGTGCGAGCAACTGATAGTTGTGTGCCAGGGTTTTACCAAACCCATAGCCTGGATCCAAAATGATATTTTGCCTGATAACGCCAGCATCCAGGCAAGCATCTATTCGCCGGTTTAGAAACTGCATTACGTCTTGGATAACATCCGTGTAGTCGGGTGCCGCTTGCATGGTTCTAGGCTGACCCTGCATGTGCATGATGCACACGGGTACCTGGAGATCGGCAGCGGCAGTCAATGTGCCAGGCTCTCTGAGCGCGCGAACATCATTGATAAGGTTCGCGCCAGCTTCGAC
>NZ_MUFF01000032.1:0-25350 GCF_001996105.1 Salinivibrio sp. IB643 | reverse complement strand
ATATAAAACTAATCTTTTACCTTTAATGTAGAATTTATCACTGATTTTCGGTCAATATGTCTTTACCTGTTGGGGAAAGCAGTCCTGTCACCAGATCAGCGAGATTATTAAAGGTCTCTAATCGACTGGAAGATGGCCGCCATACCATACCGATATCACGATAGGCTGCTTTTCCTGGTGGGGTTTCTAGATACACATCTAAATTAGCAATTAAACCATGATCAATCGCCATTTGCGGTATAAAGGTCACACCATTGCCGTTGGCCACCATTTGCACCAAGGTATGTAAACTGGTCGCCATAAAAGGATTAATCTTCTGCGAGGCAGTCATCTGACAGGCAGAGACAGCATGGTCGGTGAGACAGTGTTCACGCTCTAATAAAAAGACAGACTCATCGGGGAGAGATTCATAATCAACGGGCAATGTAAGCTGTGCTGCTTGTTTGCCGCTCATGACCATTTTAAAGGGATCGCGGCCAACAATTCGACGCGTCATGGTGCCAATATCCATGGGGAGTGCAAGGATCAATATGTCCATTTCGCCATGTTTAAGCGCCGTGAGTAAATTGGCGGTAGTATCCTCGCGCAGCAGTAAATCTAAATTTGGATAGTGTTGATTGACTTGCTTGACCACATCACAGAGTAAAAAAGGTGCAATGGTCGGAATACACCCTAAACGCACCTTACCATGCATAGGATCAGACTTAACTTGCGTTAGCTCCATAAGATCTTGGCTACGGGCGAGAATCTCCCGGCTTCGGCGTACCACCTCTTCACCCATGCCGGTGAGGACTAAGGTTTTATTGTCACGCTCAATCAGCTGTGCGCCAATCAACTCTTCTAGATTTTGAATCCCTGCGCTCAGTGTCGACTGGCTGACAAAGCATAATTTCGCCGCCTCACCAAAGTGACGCGTTTCTGACAGGGTAACCAGATAGTGTAGCTGCTTTAATGAAGGATATTTGTTCATAAGGTCATATTTTAAACAATCGTATTTTCCGATTATAACAATCTATTAATTCCACTTTTTTCAATCTAACAAGTTAGCTATAGTTTGTCTCGCTTATATAGGAACCTGATTAACAGGACAACAATTAAATAGGAGCTGAGATATGGTACTCGTAGGTCGTCAAGCACCAGATTTTACTGCCGCTGCCGTACTAGGTAATGGCGAAATCGTTGATAACTTCAACCTGAAAGAGTTCACCAAAGGCAAGAAAGCAGTTGTCTTTTTCTACCCACTCGACTTCACTTTCGTGTGCCCATCAGAGCTGATCGCATTCGATAAGCGCCTGAGCGATTTCCAAGCTAAAGGTGTTGAGGTAATCGGTGTGTCTATCGACTCTCAGTTCTCACACAACGCATGGCGTAAAACTGCCATCGAAGACGGTGGTATCGGTGCAGTGAAATACCCACTGGTCGCAGACGTTAAACACGAAATCTGTAAAGCATACGACGTTGAGCACCCAGAAGCTGGCGTTGCGTTCCGTGGTTCTTTCCTTATCGACGAGGAAGGTGTGGTTCGTCACCAAGTTGTCAACGACCTACCACTAGGCCGTAACATCGACGAAATGCTACGCATGGTTGACGCACTGAACTTCCACCAGAAAAACGGTGAAGTTTGCCCTGCACAGTGGGAAGAAGGTAAAGCAGGTATGGCTGAGTCACCTGAAGGTGTTGCCGCGTATCTGTCTGAGCACACTGACGACCTGTAATAAGGTTACGTGCCCGCACTGAGCAATGTAACAGTATAATGAGGCCCGGCTAAACCGGGCCCTTTTTTTATTATCTCTCAACGCCTTCCTTCCCCCCGTTTCTCTACATGTCACACCTTGTCTGATTTGTCCATGACGCTTGCTCTGGTCACGGTTATGCTAGACCGTTTAAACAAGGAGCACCTATGACCGTCACCGTCGAAGTGTGTATTGATAGTATCCAATCTTTATCGATTGCTCAGCAAGCGGGCGCAGACCGTATCGAGCTTTGTGCTTCGCTCAAGCTCGGTGGCCTCACACCAAGTATGGGCACCCTGTATCAAGCGATACAACAAGCTCGCGTGCCTATTTACGCGATTATACGTCCACGAGAAGGGGACTTTGTTTATAGCCATGATGAAGCTGAAGTAATGCTTAAAGATATTGCCACTGCCCGCAAAACTGGCTGTCATGGCGTAGTGATTGGCGCCTTACGCCCAGATGGGACAGTAGACTTAACGTTACTCGATGCCATGCTGGCCGAAGCCCGAGGTATGGGGGTGACGTTCCATCGGGCATTTGATCATTGCACCGAGCCAATGGCAGCGTTAGACGCCTTCATCGCGCGACCTGCCGTGGAACGTATTCTGACCTCAGGTGGTGCCAACCATGCCGATCAAGGTAAAGAAACACTGAAAGCCTGGGTCGATTACGTCCGTCATACGACGCTTCGTATCATGCCAGGTGCTGGGATCACAGCGCATAATGCCGCAGAAATCATCGCTCACACCGGCGCACGAGATATTCACTTGTCCGCGCGTACCACAAAAGCAAGCGCGGCCCACACTCATGCGATGGCGACGATGGGTGAAGGTGAAAAGATCGGTTACCCCATCACTGATCCCATGCAAGTCAGGGCGGTAAAGCAGGCAGTCGCTCGGTTCAGTTAAATGCAATACGTCAGCCGCTCTCACCATACTGTGATTGACCAAACCTTTTTGTCGATAAGCTTGTGTCCTAGAGACAAGGATATTGCATCTCACGGTTGAGTTTCCTAACTTGTAATTATGGTCTTCACAAAAGGAGTGCTGCTTTGTCGGATAAAAAGCCCCTTAAAATCAGCAAAAAACACTACGAAAAAAAATTACTTGAGTTGCAAACCGAGCTAGTCAAATTACAAGAGTGGGTAAAACACAAACAGCTGAAAGTCGTGGTGATCTTTGAAGGGCGAGATGCCGCCGGTAAAGGTGGGGTGATAAAACGGATTACCGAAAAACTCAACCCACGCGTGTGCCGTATAGTTGCACTAGATAAACCGACGGAACGCGAGCGCACACAGTGGTATTTTCAACGCTATATCGAACACCTTCCAGCGAGCGGAGAGATAGTTTTATTCGACCGCAGTTGGTACAACCGAGCCGGTGTAGAACGTGTCATGGGGTTTTGTACTGAGGAAGAATATGAAGAGTTTTTCCGCACTTGCCCTGAATTTGAGCGAATGCTGATCCGCTCGGGGATTATTTTGCTCAAATACTGGTTTTCCGTCTCCGACGAAGAACAAGAAAAGCGTTTTGCCGAGCGAATAAACACGCCAATAAAACGCTGGAAATTTAGTCCCATGGATTTGGAGTCACGCAGCCGCTGGGTGCAATACAGTGAGGCGAAAGATCGCATGTTTGCTTATACCGACACCAAGGAAAGTCCATGGTGGGTAGTGGAGGCTGATAATAAAAAGCATGCGCGACTTAATTGTATCGCGCATCTTCTCACCCAGATACCTTATCAAGAGATTGAATACCCAGACGTTATTCTTCCCGAGATCAGCAAAGAGGGCTATGTGCGCATGCCGCTTCATGACCAAAGTTTTGTCCCTGATAAGGTCAGTGAGTGGATCGATAACGACTAAACGCCTATTTGAGGAGCTTTTCGAGCTCCTCTTTTTGAATGTGACGAACATCTTTCCCTTTTACAAAATAGATGATGTACTCACAAATATTCTGGCAGCGATCGCCCACGCGCTCGATCGCACGCGCTGACCACATCACTTTTAGCACATTAGGGATAGAACGAGGATCTTCCATCATATAGGTCATCAACTGACGCAAAATTCCCTCATACTCACGATCGAGAGAATCGTCTTTACGGTAGACTTTCATGGCCGCATCAATATCCATCCGCGCAAACGCATCCAGTACGTCATGCAGCATCTTGGCAGCACGCTGACCCAATGCCTCCAGAGAAACCAAAAAAGGTTGCTGAGAATGACTGGCATTGTCCAATGCCATTTTCGCGATGCTATCAGCCACATCGCCAATACGCTCTAGATCCGTGATGGTTTTAATGATTGCCATCACCAGGCGCAGATCGCTTGCCGTCGGTTGGCGCTTAGCAATAATCCGTGTGCAGGCCTCGTCAATGGCGACTTCCATGCCATTAACTTTGTGATCTTCACGAATCACATGGCGCGCTAGCTCTTCATCTTGATTGTGCATGGCACGAAGAGCATCGGTGAGCTGACGCTCCACCAGCCCCCCCATCGCTAGGACGTGAGTGCGAATCGCTTCTAATTCAGCATTAAATTGGCCAGAAATATGGCGGCTAATATTGTAATTATCCAAGGCCTGCTCCTTATCCGTAGCGACCGGTGATGTAATCTTCCGTCTGTTTATTTTTTGGTGTAGTAAACAAGGTGTCAGTATCCGCATACTCTACCAAGCGGCCCATATTAATAAAGGCGGTTTGGTCTGACACCCGTGCCGCCTGCTGCATATTATGGGTAACAATCACCACTGTATATTGTTTTTTAAGATCGTTGATCAACTCTTCAATCGTCAGTGTTGAGATAGGATCCAGCGCCGAAGAGGGCTCATCCAGCAATAACACTTCTGGCTCAATCGCGATCGCTCGGGCGATCACCAACCGCTGCTGCTGTCCGCTTGAAAGACCAAACGCATTATCGTTAAGACGATCTTTTACCTCACCCCACAGCGCCGCACCTCGCAGTGAACGCTCCACCGCATCATCTAAGGTTCGGGGATCATGAATGCCTTGCAGCCGCAATCCAAAAACGACATTTTCATAAACGGATTTCGGAAACGGATTAGGACGCTGAAATACCATACCGACTTGACGGCGTAACGCAGGCACATCAACCTCGCGGTGATAGATGTTTTGCCCATGTAAGTTGACTTCGCCCCGCACGCGACACCCATCCACCAAATCATTCATGCGGTTAATGCAACGCAGTAAGGTCGACTTCCCACACCCAGAAGGACCAATAAACGCTGTGACCTTGCCCTTCGGGATACGCATACTGATATCAAACAGTGCTTGAGTCGCCCCGTAATAAAGATTCAAATCCCGAATAGCTAACGCCGTTTGCTCGTTCGGTAAGTTTCCCAAATCTAAGCTCGGCGTGGCGCCTATAGGCGGGTTTATCGAAAACATCGAGCAGGATCCTTATCGTTACAGTTCTAATGCGCGATATTTTTCACGCAAATAATGACGGATACCGATCGCGGATAAGTTCAGTGCCACGATCACAGACACGAGTAAAAACGACGTCGCATACACCAAAGGTCGCGCAGTCTCGATATGCGCACTTTGAAAGCCCACATCATAAATATGGTAGCCGAGATGCATAAACTTCCGTTCTAAGTGTAAGAAAGGAAAGTTGCCATCAACCGGCAGAGAAGGCGCCACTTTCACCACCCCAACCAACATTAAAGGCGCCACTTCACCGGCGGCACGGGCAACCGCTAAAATTAACCCCGTCATCATCGCCGGGCTTGCCATCGGTAAGACGACTCGCCATAGCATTTCAGATTGGGTCGCGCCCAAGGCAAAGGCACCATGACGGACGCTTGTAGGAATACGCGCTAGCCCTTCTTCTGTTGAGACTATCACGACCGGTAAGGTTAAGATCGCCAACGTTAACGCTGACCACAGAATACCTGGCGTACCAAACACAGGCGCGGGTTGCGCCGCTTGATAAAAGATATCGTCAATGGTGCCACCAATGAAGTAGACAAAAAAGCCTAAACCAAACACACCATAAACAATGGATGGCACCCCAGCGAGGTTAACAACCGCAATCCGAATCAACCGAGTGAACGCCGTTTTAGGCGCATATTCATGCAGATAAATCGCCGCGACCACGCCCAAAGGGGTAACAATCACTGCCATTAATAAGACCAGAAAAACGGTGCCAAAAATCGCCGGAAAAACCCCACCTGCGGCATTACTGTCACGCGGTGATTCAGATAGAAAAGCCGCCACTTGGTGCCCCCAAAATGTCAGCTTATCGACGCCGCTCATCGCGTTGGGGTACCAAATATTTAGCACATTCTCGAGCGGCAATGCGACCTCATCACCATGGCTATCTTCGACAACCAATTGCCCTGTTTTTTGTTTATCCCGCAGCTTTGCGAGCTTTTGCTCCAGTTGTTGATACTGAGTGAGCAACTGCGTGCGGCGGGATGCAATCTGCGATTGGGCACGCTTGTCCAACGCCCCCTCAAGTTCGCGAGATTTTTCCTCTAATCGCAACTGTTCGAGCTGATAATTCACCCCTGCCAGATGGACTTGTTCAATTTTATTGATCGCATCACGACGTGCCGCCAAATCCGCCAGTTGCTGACGCAGCGCAGAAATCACTAATCCATGACGTGTACCGCTTTGATCAATATATGCTGTTGGCTTGCCATAAAAGACACCGTTCTCGCTGCGCTCAATCATCGCCATCTCAATCGGCGTATGTTGGCTTTTTATCTGAAACGCAAGTAACTGACGAAAGTCGAGCCCTTCTCGTTCACGGTTACCAATTTTAACCACCAAGCGCTGATACGCGGATTGCCGGTATGCGGGTAAGCGAACACCGGCGTCTATAAGCTGAGTCGCATCAACCTCATCGGTTCGATAAATCTGGCCAACGACAGTTTCTACGCCCTGTTCCGTCTGTAACTCAAAACTGGTCACCGGTGTGGGCCAAAAATAGCCTAAGCCACGAACACCGAGCAAGAGTAAGACACCGAGAATGGCAATAAGACTGACGCTAACCATCCCTGCCGTCATCCAGACCCAAGGCGTGCCAGATTTTATCCATGGACGCATGCGCACTCTCATCTCAATTAAAGGTGACTGTATTTGTCGCGTAAACGCTGACGAACAAGTTCAGCCAACGTATTAAAGACAAAGGTGAAAACAAACAAAATAAACGCGGTTAAAAACAACACACGATAATGCGAGCTCCCCACTTCGGACTCTGGCATTTCGATCGCAATATTGGCCGACAAGGTCCGAAGCCCTTCGAGCAGGTTCCAATCCATAATCGGTGTATTCCCTGTGGCCATCAACACAATCATGGTTTCACCCACCGCGCGACCTAATCCCATCATCACCGCCGAGAATATCCCTGGGCTAGCGGTGAGCAACACAACCCGCATCAATGTTTGCCAATGCGTTGCCCCCAGTGCTAACGCACCTTGCTTTAGATGTGGCGGAACCGAAAAAATCGCATCTTCAGCAATCGAAAATATGGTGGGAACCACAGCAAAGCCCATCGCGATCCCAACCACTAAGGCATTACGTTGATCATAACCAATGCCTAGCTCGTGGGTAATGAATTGACGTGCATCGCCTCCCAGCCAAATCTGCTCAATCCAAGGCCCTAAAGACACGGCCATTGTCCCCACTAACAGCAACACCGGGATAATCACCAGTATTTGGGCATTATCCGGCAAGCGACGGCGAGCATAGCGGGGGATCATTCGCCAACAGGCGCTCAACCCCAGCAACACAAACGGGATCAGGATCAACAACATAAAGACGCTAGCAATATGTGCTTCAACCCAAGGGGCAAGCCATAAGCCGGCCAAAAAGCCAATGATCACCGTAGGTAATGCTTCAATCGTCTCAACCGTCGGTTTGACCCATCGCCTCAACCCTGATGACATAAAGTAAGCCGTATAAATAGCCGCACCAATGGCCATTGGTACCGCGAACAGTAAGGCAACCACGGCCACTTTTAGTGTGCCAAAGATCACCGGCACCACACTCAACTTTGCTTCAAAGCTATCGTCGGCCGATGTCGACTGCCACACATATTGCGGCGATGAGTACCCCTCGTACCACACTTTTTGCCATAAAGAATGGAGACTGACTTCAGGATGAGGATTATCCACTGCCAACCACTGCCACTGATTTTGTGTCACCGCCATCAAGGCGTTGGCGCGAGGAGCAAATGCCAGCACCTCCGGGACCGAGGTAAACCGTTTATCAAAATGCCGCTGTTTTTCACTGGTCACATGTACCAAACTCAGCTGCCCAGTATCATCCACGGTGGCCACGCTTTTACGATGTAACTCTGGCGCTATTATTTTTGCCCCAGCACCGGGCGAAAACGTTCGCACGTTGGTCAATGACGGCTCACCACTTTTGAGGACATCAAACCATTGCGTCAAATCACCATTTTGATGCTGCAATATTAACGAGCGTCCCCCCGCTAGCAGCGTCATATTAACCACCGAGCTATCGTTCACATGAGTGAGATCTAGGCGTTCGCGCTTAATGGGCATGTCATTATTAACCTGCCAAACCGATAAAGTATGATGCTGACGGATAAATAACCGTTGTCCATCGCCCGACAATGCCAACTGATTGACTGGCGCGCTCAAAGGGAATGATGTTTTATGCTGGCCGCGGTAGATCATCAATTGATTATCGGCAGTCACAGCCGCCAACACAGGCGCTATCGGCTGGCCATGCAAGCTATCCGGTATCGCCAGGGCAATCTTATCCAGCGGCTGTCTATTCGCATCCACCGTTACGGGTCCACCAAACGCAGATATACGCGATAACTGAGGGATCACCGCATCACCGGCTTGGTCATCGTTGCCAAAGCGTAATTGCCAAACGCCCACTTCACCGGGAGCATTTTCCACTGCGATAAAAGGCGCCGTTGCTTGAGCCCAACTCATCGCAGGATCACTGAGGGTCGATAGCGCGCGTTGTAAGACAGTGTCAGCCTGCGGGAAAGTTGTCTTCTCTTGAGGCTGTTGAGGCATCGATGACTGACGAGGACGACGCGCTACCGTCAAGACGCCTGTCTCATCCAAGCTATAAACGAGTTGATTACGATTATCAGCGCCAACAAACCGTGGCGCTCCAGGTGAAGAGACAGAAAAGCGTTCACTTAACGTCACACTGGCTTGATGAAACAGCGGAATCACGACAGTTAAAAGATAAAAAAACAGCAACAACAAGGTCACTAATACCATCACACCACCAACGCGCACTGTTTGACGCGTCAGTTTATCTTTTAAACGTCGCGCACGTTTGGTGTCAGAAAGTGATGGTGAGGAGTGGGTCATTTGCGCCTCTTATTTTAATCAAGCTCTTGATTGTATTTCATTACAATGACAATTTTGTGACAAATCGGCCCGCTATGATTATCCATATAAAAAAGTGAATGATGGCTAATCATACTGCCGCTTGCGGACTAATACCTCGACACCGAGACGGTGCGGTACGCAATAAATATGCAACAAACGGACTTTAGGCTGGCCCAAGTTGATATTGGGCACACTTTCGTAAGTTTACTGCTGTGAAGCATAGACAACACCTTGAATGACCTCAATAATTGTTTAAACAATCGTCTTAAGGATAACGCATGATGCATTTTGTTTTCACGTATCAACACTCTGGATACGTTCCTACAAAGTGCAGCCAACATCAGCGTATTACACAAAGCCATTGAAAGGCTGTTTGACGCTTTAGCGGTCTTGCTTGACAGCCATCTTATTCAGTAGAACAGGATTTTCTCACACGTTATGACTTTAGACTCCCATCATGTCGACAAAGAACTGAGCTGGCTCTCCTTTAACGAGCGCGTACTGCAGGAAGCTGCGGACAAAAGCGTGCCGATTATCGAGCGGGTTCGCTTTTTAGGTATTTTTTCATCCAATCTTGATGAATTTTATCAAGTACGGTTTGCCGATGTGAAACGCCGTATCATTATTGATGAAGAGCGCGGAGTGGATAGTCACGCCAAGGAGTTACTTAGTAAAATTCAAGCGAAAGTGGTCAAGCTCAATCAAGATTTCGATCATCTATATAATGATATTTTGCTTGAAATGGCACGCCGCAATATCTTTTTGGTGAATGAGCGACAACTGTCGGAGCATCAAGCCCAATGGCTTAAACGCTATTTTCGTAGCAATATCTTGCCTTACATTACACCCATCATGCTCAATAAAGATGTCGATGTTTTAAGCTTTTTAAAAGACGCTTATTCCTATTTAGCCGTCGAGCTAAAAAAAGCCGGTGACGAGCCCAAATATGCCTTAATTGAGATCCCAACCGACGATTTGGACCGATTCGTCAAAGTGCCTGAGCCTAAAGGGAAGCGGCAGCGCAAAACCATCATCTTATTGGACAATATTATTCGACTCTGTGTTGATCAGATTTTCAGTGGTTTGTTCGATTACGATACCGTCGACGCTTATGCGATGAAAATGACGCGTGACGCCGAATACGATTTGACCAACGAAGTCGAACATAGCCTGCTCGAAAATATGTCAGAAAGCTTGGACCAACGCTTAACCGCCCTGCCTGTTCGGTTTGTGTATCAGCGTGATATGCCACCTGAAATGGTGAACAAACYCATCCAAGTTTTAAAGATTTCTGATTATGACAGTGTGCTACCCGGGGCGCGCTATCATAACTTTCGTGATTTTATCGGCTTTCCCAATGTGGGACGCCAGTATCTAGAAAACGCACCGCTTCCGCCTTTCGAGAGTGCCGATTTTCAATTGCAAAACAATGCGTTTCGGGCCATACGTGAACGCGACATACTGCTGTACTACCCCTATCATACCTTTCGGCATATGACCGAACTGGTGCGACAAGCATCGTTTGACCCTAAAGTGCGTAGCATTCGGATCAACGTGTATCGCGTGGCAAAGAACTCGCGGATTATCAATTCAATGATTGATGCTGCCAATAACGGTAAGCGCGTCACTGTGGTGGTTGAACTTCAGGCACGATTTGATGAAGAGGCCAATATCGAGTGGTCACGGGTACTGACCGACGCAGGGGYCAAAGTGGTATTCGGCACGCCAGGGCTAAAAATTCACTCCAAGCTGTGCTTGATATCTCGCCGCGAAGATGGCGAACTTCGCGATTATGGCCATATTGGTACCGGCAATTTTCATGAAAAAACGGCACGAATCTATACTGACTTTGCGCTTTTTACTGCCGATCAACAACTCACCTCAGAGATCCGAAAAGTTTTCGACTTTATCGAGAACCCTTATCGCCCAGTAAAGTTTAACCACCTGATTGTGTCGCCGCGTAACTCACGCCGCCGAATGTGTAAATTGATCGAGCGCGAGATTGAACATGCGCGCGCCAAACGCAAAGCTGGCATTACGCTTAAAGTCAATAACCTCGTTGATAGAGGCTTAGTTAATCTCTTATACAAAGCCAGCAATGAAGGGGTCAAAATTCGAATTATTGTCCGCGGCATGTGCTCGCTCGTGCCGGGCGTAAAAGGGGTGAGTCAAAACATCAAGGCGATCAGTATTGTGGACCGCTTTCTCGAGCATCCACGTGTATTTGCCTTTGAAAATGGCGGTGAACGTGATATCTATATTTCATCTGCCGATTGGATGACCCGAAATATTGATAATCGTATTGAAGTGGGGGCACCTATTCGCGATCCAAGACTCAAAGATCGCATCATGGCAATCTTGGAAATTCAATTTGCCGATCGCGCCAAAGCACGAGTCATCGACAAAGCCATGTCTAACGCCTATGTTAAACGCGGTAACAAGAAAAAGATCCGCTCACAAGTCGAGATCTATGATTACCTCAAACACATAGAACGCCAAGCACTCAAACACGCGGAAAAGTTGCAACATGACACACCCCCAGTCAAAGGATAAAACGCGCGAGATTGCTGCGGTTGATCTCGGCTCCAACAGTTTCCACATGGTCGTCGCACGCGTCGTCGGTGAAGGGCTTCAAATCGTCAGCCGCCATAAACAGCGCGTTCGTCTCGCTGCGGGGCTAGACAGCCACCATTGTCTTAGCGATGAAGCGATTGATCGAGGCGTGGAATGTTTAGCCATGTTCGCTGAGCGCCTCAACGGTATTGACGTGGATAACGTCCGCATTGCCGCGACCCACACGTTACGCCAATCTCGTAATATCGAGACGTTTATCCAGCGAGCGAATCAAGTTTTCCCTTACCCAATAGAAGTTATTTCGGGTGAGGAAGAAGCGCGTTTGATTTACATGGGCGTGTCACACACCCAACAAAATATCGGCCGCAAACTCGTCATCGATATTGGTGGCGGCAGCACAGAATTAGTCATTGGTGATAACTTTGACCCCCTGCTGGTTAATAGCAAACGCATGGGCTGTGTGAGCTATAATGAACGGTTTTTCCCCAAAGGGGCCATTAGCTCAAAGCAATTTGTGGCCGCTCAGCTCGCCACTCGGCAAAAACTAGAGAGTCTCGCAAGCCAATACCGCCAAGCAGGCTGGCAAGTGGCTTTAGGGGCTTCAGGAACGGTGAAAGCGATTCGTGAGGTCATCATCGGCTTGGGTAACGACGATGGCATAATCACCCGCAAACGCCTGGATAGTTTGATTGAAACGCTACTGACATTTAAAACCAGTGAGAGCATCAATTTGCCAGGCTTATCAGCCGATAGGCAACCTGTGTTTGCTGCGGGTGTGGCTATCTTGTCGGGGATATTTGATGCGTTAGCCATCGAGTCACTGCGCTTTTCCGACGGGGCACTGCGTGAAGGTTTACTCTATGAGATGGAAGATCGTTTTCAGCGTACGGATATCCGCGGCCGCACCACAGATGACATGGCGGCTCGCTACAATATCGATCTGAGTCATGCTCGACGTGTACAGCAAACGGCGGCACACTTTTATGCGCAAGCAGAACCGGATAAAGGCAGTAAAAAGTCCGAGCTCGCCGGATTGCTCAACTGGGCAGCACTGCTCCATGAAGTTGGCCTGAGCATTGGCTATCCGGGGTATCACAAACATTCAGCCTATATTTTACACCACACCAATTTGCCGGGTTTTAATCAAGAGCAGCAGACAGTGCTCGCGACATTGGCACGCTTTCATCGAAAGACGCTAAAGCTCAATGAGATGCCCAAGTTTACTTTGTTTAAGCCGAAACTGATTGAAACCCTCATTTGCGCATTACGCTTAGCCTGTGTGTTGCACTCCCAACGTAACGACCAGCCACTACCTGATATCGCACTGAATGTGGATAAAAAAGGAACATGGCAGCTCGATTTCCCTGCAAGGTGGCTCCAAGATAACCGCTTATTAGCCGCCGATCTTGAAGCCGAAAAACAATACTGGCAATCCGTAAACTGGGCGTTGACCTGTAACGACTAATCCAATCCTAGCGCCTGTCGCTGTGCGTGTACCGTTTCTGCCGGCAATGGAATATATCCTTGCTGGCTGACGGCTTTTTGTCCTTGCTTAGAGAGAATATATCGCATAAAAGCGGCATCTAAAGGCGCAAGCGGTTGATGCGGCGCTTTGTTGACATATAAATAGAGATGTCGAGTAAGTGGGTACTTACCTTCTCGGATCGCCCTGTCACTAGGGATAACAGCTTTGTCGCCATGACGAGAAATCGCAAGCATACGGGCGCCCGAGGCTTGATGACCGATCCCTGCATAACCGATAGCATGGAGTGAAGAAGCCACCGACTGTACCACCGACGCCGAACCGGGCTGCTCATTCACATCGGCACGAAAATCGCCACGACACAGGGCTGATTGCTTAAAATAACCATAGGTGCCAGAGACCGAATTTCGGCCAAACAACTGTAAATCACGATGCTGCCAGCGGCCGGTTAAGCCCAGCTGCCCCCAGGTTGTAATAGGGTCACTCGCACCGCACCACAGCGTTCTGGAAAAGAGCGCGTCAAGCTGTTGAAAACTGATAGTACGAAGTGGATTATCTTGATGGACATAGACGGCCATCGCGTCAATCGCAACTGGGACTGCGGTTGGGGGGTAACCGAACCGCGCTTGAAAGGCGTTTTCCTCACTGACACGCATCGCGCGGCTCATTGGCCCAAGTTGCGCAGTGCCCTCCACCAGCGCGGGCGCCGCCGATGCCGAGCCAGGGGTCTGCAACTGAACATTAACGCCCGGATGCAAGCGCTTAAATCCGCCTGTCCACGCCGCCATAAGATTACCGAGCGTATCAGAGCCCACAGAGCTTAAGTTGCCGGATATGCCGCTGGTACGTTGGTAATCCGGTAAAGGATGGGTTTGGCTTAACGCATCCAGACTCCATACGAGACAAACAAACAAGATAACGCGTTTTAACATGCGAGCCGCTCCGGCAACGTGAATGCAAACGTGCTACCTATCCCGACTTCGCTTTTAATATCCAGTTCAGCATCATGGTGGCTCAACGCGTGTTTAACTATCGCAAGCCCTAGCCCACTGCCACCGGTTTCTCGCGATCGCGCTTTGTCGACACGATAAAATCGCTCAGTCAATCGGTCTAAATGTTGTGGCGGAATGCCTTCACCACTGTCGATAACCTCTAAGCGCGGGCCTTTTTTAGAACGATACCAACGCACCTGGATCTCTGCCTGGGCGGGAGTGTGTTTCACCGCATTATAAACAAGGTTTGAGATCGCACTGCGCAGCTGATCATCATTGCCGCGGACTTTCAACGCCGTGTCGACGTCAAAGGTAAGTACATGCTCACTGTTACCACTTAATGCCTGAGCCTCTTTTTGCAGCACATCGAGCATCGCGGGAACATCAACATGATGATCGAGATCGGGCTTGGCTGCAGCTTCAATTTTAGACAGCGTAAGCAGTTGCTCAACCAAAGATTCCATCCGAGATAATTGCTCTGTCATCACACCATGCGCTTTTGGCCACATGGGTCCAACAAGCATATCCGGATCTTCCGTCATTTCTAAGTAACCACGCAATACCGTCATTGGTGTGCGCAGCTCGTGCGAAACGTTGGCGAAAAAGTTACGTCGCATACCTTCCAGTTGCTTTAACTGCGTGATATCACGCACCACCATCAAATATTCGCCTTCCGCGTAGGGCATGGTCCGAAATTCAAGTGTGCGAGCGCTATTCAGATGAGAGCGCATTTCCAGCGCCGTATCGTAATTGGCATTGGCATTGGCATTGGCGATATAACTGACAAATTCCGGTGCGCGGATCAAGTTACTAATATGCTGGCCGTTATCATCCGGCATGCGCAAGCCAAGTAGCTCCTGAGCAAGTTTGTTACACCAGACAATGGCGCCATCGCGCTCAAATACCACCACCGCATCGGGCAAAGACTCCGCGCCATTACGAAAACGGCGAATTAAGTTAGCAAGCTCTTTGCGACGCCGGCGGTTACGCTTTTGTAAGCGATAAATACCATTAAATAAAGGCTCCCACGATCCCGTACCGGATGGAGGCGTTAAGCTCTTGTCTTTCCATAACCAGTCAGACAGCTTTATTTGCTGGTGCAAGTGCCACAATAACATCGCTACGGTGGCGCCGAGTAATAACCAAGGTAGGCCGCCAAACAATCCACCCACTACGAGCCAAGGTAAATAAAAAAAAGCCAGCTCCCAGGCTAGCTTCTTCCAAGACAGTCGTTCGACCATTATATCTCCATATCGGCTCACCCCTTTAAAGGGATGTTCTAGCTACGTGTTGAGAAGCGATACCCCGCCCCACGAACGGTTTGTACTAACTTAGCATGTCCACCCGCCTCTAATACCTTTCTCAGGCGACGAATATGCACATCAACCGTTCTATCTTCAACGTAAACATTGGTGCCCCAAACATTGTTAAGCAGCTGTTCACGGCTATAGACACGCTCTTGGTGAGTCATAAAAAAATGTAGAAGTTTGAACTCGGTTGGCCCCATATCAAGGGGATCATCATTCGCTGTAACACGGTGTGAAACCGGGTCGAGTTTTAAACCTTGCACTTCAATCACATCTTCCAACGTGGTCGGTGAGACACGCCGCATGACCGCTTTCAGTCGTGCGATTAACTCTTTCGGTGAGAAAGGCTTGGTGATGTAATCATCGGCACCCACTTCAAGGCCTCGAACTTTATCTTCTTCTTCGCCCCGAGCGGTCAGCATCACCACTGGGATTTGGCGCGTAAGCTCTTCACGCTTCAAATGTTTAATCAAGTTGAGTCCAGATCCACCAGGTAACATCCAATCCATGAGGATCATTTCTGGGTAAGGCTCGCATATTTGCGCCAGCGCTGAGTCGTAGTCTTCTGCCTCAACCGTTTGATAGCCTTTTTGCTCTAAGACAAAACAAAGCATCTCGCGAATGGGGGCTTCGTCTTCAACAACGAGAATCCGTCTAACCATGATAATTACCTAGTGTTATCATTTAACTGGCGCCATTATGTGCATTTATTATGACATTTTTGTGACCCGACGCGAGCAAATTTCGCGTTGTGTTAACAGGCTGTGACCTAGCCAGCACCTTGCTGTGTGACCAGGACGCGGCTAGCGCCCCCACCTTGACTATCGACGCGCACTTGCGCACCGATGCGCTCAACCAGTGTGCCTACATGGGAAATGACCCCAATTTGCCGCCCGTCGGCTTGCAAGGTGTCTAAACAGGCCAACGCCATTTCCAGGCTTTCCGGATCCAGTGTGCCAAAGCCCTCGTCTATGAATAAGGATCCAAGTTGCCGTGTATCCGCCGCTAATGATGCCAGCGCAAGCGCCAGTGACAAAGAGACCAGAAAGCTTTCACCGCCAGATAAGGACTCAACACTGCGTACTTCATCGCCCATATCATGATCAACGACTTGCAACGCCAGTAAGCTATCGGGCACGGTTTGTAACGCATAACGAGGCGATAATGAGGCCAAATGCTCATTGGCAATCTCGACCAGCTGCGCCAGCGTCAGCGATTGTGCGAGATTACGGAATTTAGCTCCGCTGGCCGAGCCAATTAAATCGGCCAGTTTTAACCACTGCTCCGTTTGGCTACGCTGCGCGTCAATTTTCTCGGTCAGCGATCCGGCCTGCTGTTTGGCCTTCTCTGATTCGGTTAATTGGTGACGCAATGTAAACAGCTGCTGCTCGGCGTCTTCTAACGCGTGTTGCCAGGCATCGTGCTGGGCGGTCAACGCGGCATCATCATCCGGTAGCTGCTGCTCATCAAACCACACTTGCGCCGCGGCAATCGCCTGCTGGCAATGGGTTAATTGTTGCTGACGTTCGTCTAAGCGCGTGTTAGCTTCTTGGTAAGCCGCTTCTACTTCACTGATCGCTTCCCGCTCACTGGCTCGCCAGGTTTCAGAGTAAGATAAAGCGTGGAGGATGTCGTATTGATGCATGGCTAGTGTCGGTTGCCATTGGACCCAACGTCGAACACTGGCGCGATACTGTTGCGCAGCCTCTTGCTGTTGTTGGCGCAAGGTTTGCTGACGTGCCTGTACCCCTGCCCGCTTTTCACTGGCTTGGCTATAGGCTTGTTCAGCCTGCGCACGCTTAGTCTTTTGCGCCTCGATTGCTGATTTATACGCCTGTTCAAGCGCCGCCAAGTCTGAATCGGGGATCAACGCCTGACGCGCCGCGCTGCGCTGTTGATGCGCTTGCGCCAGATTCACTAATTGCGCTTGCCGTGCCTGCGTGTCCTCTGACAAGCTCTGACACTGCTGGGTTAATGACGCTAGCTCGGTCTCTATCTGTTGTTTTTGCGTGGCAAGCGATGTTTTTTCGTCCTGCAGCGCACGGTAGCCCTGAATTTTTTGCTCCATCTGGCGAATATAACGTGCGGCGCCCACCTGTTGCAGGCTTGTGAGCCACTGTCCTGCACCGAGTTGCTGATCAAGCGCTTGGCTCACGCGCGTCAGCTGTTCGTGTTGTTGCTGCCACTGCTCATCAATGGCGCTCAGCCGCGTCTCACACTCGGTCAATGACTGATCCAGTTGATGTCGGCGCGCAACAAGCTGTTCTCGTGCGTGTTGTAAATCACTCAACGCGGCATCCATTTGCTGAATTTGCGCTAACTGGTGTTGACGTGCAGTGATCGCCTGATAACAAGCGTGATAGTCGCTGTCGGTTTGTTTTGCGTGCGCTTCTATCTCGCTCAACGTCTCATCGAGGGGTTGTTCAGGCGCCAACTGCCACCCAAGCTCTACCATTGCGTCGCGTAGCCCGTTCTCATACTGCTGACGCTCAGCCTGCCACACTAAGCCCTGCTCCCGTAGTTCGGCACAGACATGCTGGCTGTGTTGATGCTGTTTTTGCCAGTAATAGTATTCGGCGTTGTGTTGATTATAAGAGGCTTGCAACACATCGACACGCGACTGTTGCTGCGCGATCATGCCTTCAATTGCCGGTGCGTGATGCAAGTAAGGATGCTCAGTTGCCCCACATAACGGACACGGATCGCCCTCTTTCAGCGCTTGACGAAGATCGTCTAACTCGACAACAGCCATTGCTTGTTGCAAGCTATGTTGCGCTTCATCAACCTGGGCCTGTTCACGGGTCAGCGTCTCTTTAAGTCGGTCTAAATGCGTTTGGCTGTCGCGATAAATCGCTTCATGCTTTTCAAATTCTACATGGTTATGCTGGCAGCGTTCTTGCCAATATTGCCAATTTTGCGCCTCATGGAGCAGTGACTCTTGTTGCCGTTTTTGCTGCTGAAGCTTGGCATAACGTGCTTGGTCGGCTTCTTGTGCCGCGAACAAGGATTCAGGGTTTGCCGCCTGACGCTTGGTTTTCAATTGCACGCTGCTGTCATCGACCTGCGCAATATCTTGGTCAATTTTCTCTCGTTGTGGTGCCCACAGCTGACGTTGGCGGTAACGCGTTTGATATTCTTCTTGTAACGCGGTCAGGGTGTCTTGGCAGTCTAAGTATTGGCGAAGATTGTCGAATACTGGCTGATAATGCTCAGCAATATGCGAAAAGTCGCCGTAACGCGCAATCTCCTGCTCTAATGCGTGCGCTCGCTGCGCCTGTTGTTGAGATTTTTCACGCGTTTGCGTGAGTGTTTGCTGGGCATGCCGGTACTTTTGCTGTTGTGCATTCAGCGCCATATTTTGCTCGTGCATTTGGCTGTCTAATCCTGCCAACTGCGTATCTAGCTGCTGCGCCTCACGTATTTTAGGTTCGATATCAGCCCAAGCTTGCTCCGCTTCCGTGACCCCTCGGTTAGCGTCTTGCCAGTGCGCGGCTTGCACCTCATAATCGTCGGCTATCGCTCGCTCTTCGCGCGCCAAGTGAATAAGATCCTGCGTTAATGCCTGCTGCTGCCATTGACGTGTTTGCACAGCCTGCCAATCGTCTCTGGCCATTTGCACGCGCGCAATGTCATCCAGTTTTTGCCGCCGCGCCGCCACCCCTTTTCGCGCGTCACTGGCTTCATCCAAGGCTTTTTGGGCAGCGGCGAGCCCTTGTTCCGCCTGCGCCAAATGCGTGTGCTGCTGGCGATAATCGTTCAGTTTTTTTAATTGCCGTTGCTGCGTTTGAATCTGCTGCTGACACGTTTGTTGCGCTTGGTGCAGTTGTTGCTCTTCGTCATCACTGAGTATGTTAATATCCCCAAGCTGTTGGGTGAGCTGATCCAGCGCGTTTTTTTCTTCACGCGCACGCTCATGCGCCATTTGCGACAAACGGCTGTAGATTTCGGTGCCTGTCATACGTTCAAGCAACGCCGCTCTGTCATCTGCCGAGGCTTTTAGAAACGCAGCAAAATCCCCCTGCGGTAACATTACCGCACGGCGGAATTGCTCATAACTGAGCCCCACTAGACGCTCTATCTCGCTCAGCACTTCTTGTTTTTTGCCCGCAATACGCTGGTCTGTGGTCAGATTTTGTAACCAGTGCTCACTGGCTTGGATCCGACCGTCTGCTTTTCCTCGCGCGCGACGCACCGACCAATGTGCACGCCAGCGGCTGCCATCATGGGCAAGAAAGTCGACTTCGGCATAACCTTCGCCTTTGCCTCGAGACAAAATACTCCGAACGTCATTGGCTTTAACTCGGGTTGCCGGGTCGCCCAAACCAATATCGGCATCGTGTTTTTTATTGGATTGAAAACGCGGGATCTTATCGTAGAGCGCCAAGCAAATCGCATCCAAAAGCGTCGATTTTCCTGCGCCCGTTTTCCCCGTGATGGCAAACAAACCGCTATCACCGAGTGGGCCTTGGGAGAAGTCCAACGCAAACGGGTATTGAATACTGGCTAAATTCTCGCCACGCAATGCCAGAATTTTCATGATTTATTGGTCCTCGTCCTGTTCCAATTGCTCCAATAAGTGAGAAAACGTCGCCGATAACGCCTCATCCGGCTCACCTTGGTATTTTTGCTGCCAGCCATGACGCAATACCTGAAACGGTTCTACGTCGGAAAGGTGTTGCTGGCGAAAGCCCGTATCTTGGGACGTCTCGCGATAATGCGGCGTAATCTTTGCCAGACGCACAGGTTTGTCCTCAAGCACGGCTAAAATCTTCTCGCGTAACATCGGCTGTGGTTTATCTAACAGCACAGGCACATCGAGTAAGGGTTGCTGAGCGAGCGGCAAATCTTGCGGCGCCAACGCTGCCAAGCTCGCTAACACAGTATCAAGTGGCGCAGCTTTTTCTGGCACTCGCCAGAGATCCACGGCACGCGGGACAATGTGAGGCGCCACACTCTGCAGTTGGTTGCCTTCTAATGTAACGGCCAACACTTGATGCTGATAATGGCGCTCTGACAGTGATAGGGGAAGCGGTGAGCCGCAATAACGAATCCGTGTTTGTTTGGCGACTTGCTGAGCTAAATGCAAATGCCCAAGCGCGACATAGGCCACATCGTCACTGAAAATATCAGCGGGCAGCGCATGCTGATTACCACCTAGAATACGCCGCTCTGACATCTCAGATAATTCACCACTGGCCATATACACATGCCCCATCGCGATCAATGCTTGCATCCCTTTGCACTTAGCGCGCGCCGCTTGTTCGGTTTGCTGATAAACCTGTCGAACCCCTTCGATGAGACGATCATCCTCTTCTCCCAACCCTTCAGTACGCAAATCACCACTGCGTAAAAAAGGCACCGCGAGTATCCATGCTGCCGTCTCGCCACTGTTATCAGTGATCGGTACCATCATGCGCTCGGTGTCTAAACGCCCATCATTATCGCGGGCAATGGCACCAATTAAGTGTAAATCAAAGGCTTTTAGAAGCTCATGTGGGGCGTCGAGTTTGCTAGGTGAATCATGATTTCCCCCGGTGATCACCACATTTAAATGGGGCAACACTTTTGCTATGTCGGCTAAAAAGCGATACAGCATCCGCCATGCGCTTGCCGGTGGATTCGCCGTATCAAACACATCACCGGCCACTAACAATGCATCGGCTTGCTCATCAATGAGACATTGCTTGAGCCAATCGAGAAAGACTTGATGTTCATATTGACGATCGTAACCGTGAAGCTGATGACCAAGGTGCCAGTCGGAGGTATGAATGATTTTTAACACAGCTGGGGTAATCCATTTTATTTGAGCGTTCGGCAAGTGCATCTCGCACAATACGCGAGTAGGGTTAAATTCTACGCTAATTGCAGCGACATTCGAGAGTGAATGCAATACCATGTTGCCTTTCTCACAACAGGATGGATAAAGCCTCGCCATGATTTGGTTTAAGAATTTACTCGTCTATCGTCTCACCCGTGATATTCCTCTCGATCCCGCTCAGTTGGAAAGCCAGCTGAAAGAATTCGATTTTACCCCGTGTGGCAGCCAAGACATGCAAAAATTTGGCTGGGATCATGCGTTGGGTAAACACGGCGATATGCTCACCCATATCAGCGGTAACAATATTCTGATCCGCGCTCGCAAAGAAGAAAAGCTCTTACCTGCCTCGGTCATTAAAGATGCCTTGGAAGAAAAAGTGGACGCCATGGAGCAAGCGCAGGGTCAACGCCTGAAAAAGCGCGAGAAAGACAGCTTAAAAGACGATGTGGTCATGGAACTATTACCACGCGCGTTTACTCGCCAAAGCCAGATGTGTGCGCTGATTATGGCCGATAAAGGCTTGATCCTCGTTGATGCGGCAAGCATTAAAAAAGGGGAAGAGCTGCTCGCCCTATTACGTAAATCGATTGGCAGTTTGCCCGTGGTGCCGGTTGAAACGGAAACACCAACCGAGCAAGCGATGACAGAATGGGTCAAGCAAGGCCAAGCCCCACAAGGCTTCCACCTCGGTGATGAGGCCGAGCTTAAAGCGCTACTCGAAGAAGGTGGGGTGATCAAATGTAAGCAGCAAGATCTCACCAGTGATGAAATCCAAGCGCACCTTGAGGCAGACAAACAAGTCACTAAGTTATCGATGGATTGGCAAGAGCAAGTTCACTTCGTTCTTGGCGACGACCTTAGCCTAAAGCGGCTCAAATTCTCAGAGGAAATCCGCGATCAAAACGCCGATATTGACCGCGAAGATGTCGCTGCTCGCCTTGATGCAGATTTATCACTCATGTGTGGTGAGCTCGACACCTTGCTCGATGGCATATTTACCGCGCTAGGCGGACTGAAAACCGACTAATCCTTTACCGCATTAACCCTTACAAAGATTAGGTAAATTCGGCTGGTAGTGTGGGCAATGTCACAGTAAAATGGCGCCCACACTCACCTTCAACGTGAAGGTGCCTGACTTACACTCAGACTCAAGCTTGGAATTATGTTGACGCCAGAATTACTCTCTCCCGCCGGTAGCCTAAAGAACATGCGCTACGCGTTTGCCTACGGGGCTGACGCTGTTTACGCCGGTCAACCACGCTATAGCCTGCGTGTGCGCAACAATGAATTTAACCACGACAACCTAAAAATTGGGATCGACGAAGCCCATGCGCAGGGAAAAAGATTCTACGTGGTTTGTAACATTCAGCCGCACAACGCAAAGCTTAAAACCTTTATTCGTGATCTTAAACCTATCATTGATATGGGTCCTGATGCGCTGATCATGTCGGATCCTGGCCTTATCATGATGGTCCGCGAACATTTTCCTGATATGCCGATTCATCTTTCCGTGCAAGCTAATGCGATTAACTGGGCCACGGTTAAGTTTTGGCAACAACAAGGCATTGAGCGTGTGATCTTATCGCGTGAATTATCACTGGAAGAGATCGAAGACATCCGCCAACACTGCCCTGAAATGGAGCTTGAGGTGTTTGTTCACGGTGCGCTCTGTATGGCGTATTCTGGTCGTTGTTTGCTATCAGGCTATATTAATAAGCGCGATCCAAACCAAGGTACCTGCACCAATGCTTGCCGCTGGGACTACAAAGTCCATCAAGGCAAAGAAGACGATGCTGGCCAGGTGGTACAAGTTCAAGAAGTGACTCCCACACTTGGTAAAGGCGAGCCGGTTGATGACGTAGTATTGCTCGAAGAAGGTGGACGTCCCGGTGAGTTAATGGCGGCCTACGAAGATGAGCACGGCACCTACATCATGAACTCAAAAGACTTGCGCGCCATTCAGCACGTTGAACGGCTTACGCAAATGGGCGTTCATTCGCTCAAAATCGAAGGCCGTACTAAGTCGTTCTATTACTGCGCACGCACAGCACAGGTGTATCGCCAAGCCATTGATGATGCCGTGGCCGGTAAACCATTCGATGAGAGCCTGATGAATACCCTCGAGAACCTTGCACACCGAGGCTATACCGAAGGCTTTTTGCGCCGTCATACCCACGATAGCTATCAAAACTACGACTATGGTTACTCGATTTCTGAGCAGCAGCAATTTGTCGGCGAATTCACTGGCAAGCGTCGAGGCGATCTGGCCGAAGTGGAAGTGAAGAATAAATTTACGCTCGGTGACAGCATGGAGCTAATGACGCCACGCGGCAATGTGCATTTCACCTTAGAGGCGATGGAAAACCGCAAATCAGAAGCGATCGACGATGCCAAAGGCAGCGGCCATTTCGTGTTTATTCCCGTGCCCGCTGATATGGATCTAGAGTACGCGCTACTGATGCGTAACCTACAATCAGGCCAAGATACGCGTAACCCATCGGGTAAGTAATATGGCACTACTCATCACCGATAAATGCATAAACTGTGATATGTGTGAATCCGTGTTTTTTATTACCATATAACAACCACTTATAAATTTGTGTTACTCGGCGTGTACCACTTTGCGCCGCGTAACACAAAATAAGGGGGTAATTTCCTGCTTCACAATCACCGCTAAAGCAAAGCTCCCCAGTCAGTTGCTCCCTTAGACACTAACCTAAATTCTTTAAGTTTCAGTAGAGCATCTACCGATTTAATAAGAAAGCCTAACGCTGGATAAAATTCATTGCTTACCGACACACTGCAAGACGTAGGCATTTCTCGGACGCCTGACGTATCGAACCACGTTCTCTCTAAAACCTGTTCGTTTTTACCTTCAGCTTCTGGCACATAAACAGCCACTGACTCAATAAGCAATTCATGATCCTGTAAAAACGTGATGGAAGTGCGTATATCAATGCGCTTGCCGAAAGCCTCTAGCTGCATGGCTCGATGGGTGTCTGTATAGGGCATTACGACGGTGATACTCTGTTCATCTAGCGCCGTTGTGTTTGGCTTTGAGTAAAATGCATCGACCACACTGATGATTTTTTTATAGTCACGCTGAGCTGTTTTGTACCGCATTGAGCGTTCGGGAATATAAGACATAACCTTGCTCCTTTTGATGTTGAATAGTGATAATTGCGTGTACAAGGCCAGCCTATCGCTACATTATCCCAAACGCCGTTACAAGGATCGCTTTTCTCACACCTGAGATTTATCAACAAAAAGCACAGCAATGAATTTATCAGAGTTATGACGTACAGGAGGCCATCACTCATTGCGTAATGCGGATTTTGCAAGTAAATTTGAGTGTGGTTATGCGCAAACGAAAGTTCACTGTTTTAATATGAAAGAAAGCAATAGAAATGAATATTACATTTGGGTGTATGGAGGTCTATCTGCATTCTGCATGACCTATATTTTGGCATTACTTAGCGCAGGAGAGCTTGTGCATAGCAGCTTATCTCTTGAGATGGCTTTAACTCTTAATGTAATATCTCTCGTTATTTTCACTTACGCCCTTGGCTTTCATTTCTATGCTAAAGAAAAAAGAGCATCGATAGAGGGTATTGAAAACGCACTAGATGAAACATCGATGCGGATAGTTTTAACTGGGATTGTTTTTATTTATCTCACTTTGCTTTTTACAACGTTTTACTTTTCATTTATATCATCATTAGCATTTCTTATAACATCTATTGTCTTACGAGAAAAAGCCAAACCATTATTCAAAGGTTTACATAATGAAAAATAAAAAAATATTATCATATTCATTAGTGTTAGTTTTACTCTTCGTATACTTCATATGCATGTTCTTCATTCCTTTTTATGAGGGGGGTGTCCATCTCCTCAGAGCCACGTTGCTTCAATGGCAAACCTTCAACGCAGGCATGGTCGCATTGATTGCAGCAGTAATAACAGCAGCCGTAGCAATAAAATCTGATAAAGCTGCATGGGAAAGACATTACGATGCCATAGAGCGGGAGTTAAAAGCAACGCGACTATTATTAAATCTACCACTAAGGTCAATAATTGAGTATGTTAATTAT